>JBILRD010000337.1:0-3271 GCA_044372845.1 Saprospira sp.
CAGGAATCATAAATCTGGAGATAAATAATCCATAATCCCATTTTTGTTCATCTCTTTGGTAGTATTTGCTGTAGATTACCTGAACCTTTTTGCCATATTTTGTTAGGTAAACCTGAGCGACATAGGAGGAGTTGGTGGCTACTTTTATTGGATTTTGCTCAGTAGCATTTTTGAAAGCGCCTTCTTTTTCCAGCCATTCAACACCTTGTTTAACACTGGTTCCCCAATAGTCCATTTCATATTTTCCAAAAGCACCTTTGACGCCACCAGCTATCGGATTGAAATAGACATAGGGATAGTGGTGATTTCGGGCAATAAAAATAGCAGGTTCAACAAGCAGGGCGGCTATTACAACGACCAAACCGTATTGCATGATTTTTTTGTTGGAAGCCAGTCGAATAAGGCTGTACCAACCGGCGCTGGCTAAGATGACCATGGAAGGATAAACAAAAATCAAATGTCTCCAGGAATCATGAAGGGTCGAGTTTTTGTAAATGATATAAAAAATTGGAAAAAAGCAAGTGAAGAAAATAAGATGAAATGGACTCACAGAATAGTCTTTGATAATTTTTCTGATCATCACAAAAAACAGTAAAAGACCAGATAGTACAAAAATTGGAATGGTCAGATACATCCAGGTCAATGGGTAATGCCATGGCCTTTGCTGTCCCCACACAAAACCGCCATTGAATAAAAGTTTAATATTGACAGCTCTTTTTGTCATTTCTGATAAGGCATCCAATGGGTTTTTGATAGGGTTGCTAAGTCCATAAGGCCAGAACAGCATCGCCAAAAGATAACCACCTATCAATGCCAGTGCTGAATATTTTAAAACCTTGAAAAGCACTTGAGAGTTGCCAATAAATCCGGATCCATATCTTCGCCACAATTCAATGAAGGTAAACATTCCCATATATCCAATCAACAATAAACCGCCAATACGGGAACTGATAGCCAAAGCTATACCAAGCCCAAGACCAACAAGGGTTTGTGTTTTAGGCTTTTCCATATCTTTGAAAAATACTGACATGTAGTATAAGGTCATGATATATCCGGCAGAAAATGGAATGTCCTTAGGATTCATCAGCGAGTCACCAATAAATCTGGGAGATAAAAACATAAAAATCAGCGCTAGTATACCCATGTACCAACCACCAATAAACCTGGCCAATAAAGCGGTAAAAAGTATGGCTACAAAGCCGAGAATACTGTTAAAAATATGTCTTACACTGTGGTAGCTGACTAAATCTGGATTGTTAGTGCCGAGTGCCGCATTGATGAAAGTGGAACTGATGTCAAAAAAGCCACCGTAGAAATGCATAGACCCTTTGTCAGCGCTATAGTTAAGGGCAGTTGTATCCTTGCCCATTGTTGTGTAATACTTGTACAATGCCTGAGCGTAATCGTTCTGGTATTTGTCGTCCTCATTAACACCGGCACCAACAGACATAAATATCATCGTTGCCAGTATAAAAGCAGATAAACCGATAAAAATCTTTTTTAACAAACTGTCATGAGGAGTGGAAACATCTATCAAGCTATCTTTGGAAGACGGATTTAATATTTTCTTTGACAGATTTTCTGTTTTTTTCTCTTGTTCAGTGGAACTGCTAACTTTGGAAGTATCAGAAGGGGTTATTTTACTGCCAATTGGTTTTTTTTTCGACATGTCTTTATGTTCTATGTGTTATGTACTTCTATTCTGGAAACAAACAAAATCAAATCAAATAGTAGGATTTTATATTTTGTTCAGATAATGTAAATTTCAAAAAAAATATCGAGAATATTATAGATTACACCATACAAAATCATGATTAGATTGATAATACTCATAGCATTTTAAGCTGAATAGTTGTTCTTAATGTTAGGTTGGGAATTGTTGTACTCTAGTTATTGTTAGATTATCAATACAAAGATTTACTTGCATCTAAAAAATTATTTAACTTTGACCAAACCAAAAATCCAATATCAGTCAATGTCGTCTCAAAGTCAAAGCAACAGCGGGGTTTATAAATTTTTGAATTTTTCTGTTGTTTATAACGCCTGGCAGTTTTTTGTTGGTGGTAAAAAGGCCAGAACAACAATTGCACAAAAATACATCAAAGCAAAACCAGGTGAATCCGTTCTGGATATTGGTTGCGGAACAGGATCTTTATTCGAGTTGATGGGAAAGGATGTCAACTATGTTGGTTACGATATCAGTGAAAAGTATATCGATTTTGCCAAAAACAAATACAAAGATTGTCCAAATGCAAGATTTTACTGCACCAAGGTCAATGAAATGGAGCTTTATGAAAAAGACTTTGATGTTGTTATTGCTATTGGAATCCTGCATCATTTAGATGACAATGAGGCCGCCAGGGTAGTGGAACTGGCTTTTAAACACCTTAGAGAAGGTGGTCGATTTGTCTTGATGGAACCAGCCTGGATTGACAATCAAAATTCTGTTGCCAAATTCATGTTGCAGATAGACAGGGGAAAAGCCATCAGAAAGGTGGAGGGTTATACAAAATTGTTTGAACCATACTTCAAATCCTATACGGCTGTGATTGACTCCAATTTATTCAATGTGCCTTATACTTCCTGTATCATTGAAGCCATACGTTAACAGATCTAAGCATGGAACTCCTACAACAATATTTTCCCAATCTTAGCGATAATCAAATTCAACAGTTTAATCAACTGGATGAATTGTATCGGTATTGGAACAATCAGATCAATGTTATTTCCAGAAAAGACATAGATAATATTTATACACATCATATCCTCCATTCTCTGGCTCTTTCTAAGGTAATGTCTTTTAAAGCTGGTTCTAAAATCATGGACCTCGGTACAGGGGGAGGTTTTCCTGGCATTCCTTTGGCCATTATGTATCCTGACAGCGAATTTTTGTTGGTAGATTCTATCGGAAAAAAAATTAAGGTCTGTGGGGAAGTAGCAGTAGCTTTGGAACTCAACAATGTCAGGGTCAAAGCAGATCGAGCGGAGATGGTAAAAGAAAAATTTGATTTTGTGGTCACCAGAGCTGTCGCCACGGCAGATAAATTACTGGATTGGACCAAACATCTTATCAACAATAAATCAAAAAACTCCTTTCCTAATGGTCTTTGGGCTTACAAAGGATTGACAAATTTGGAAGAAGAACTTTCCCTTTTACCAAAATCTGTTTTTTACGAAGTCTATCCCATGAAAGATTTTTTTAAAGAAGAATTTTTTGAAACCAAAGCCCTGGTTTATTTTCAGTATTAAAGCGCAGTTTTATTGTTAAACC
>JBILRD010000353.1:0-3159 GCA_044372845.1 Saprospira sp.
TGTTGCTGTTTGTAAATTCAAAGTATAATCTTCAACTTCTCCGTAAGTGATAGTTCCGCAAGGACTTGTAATAGCAGCATCGGACATAATCACTCTCATTCTTACATTACCTGTAATAGCAGTGCTTGGAATTGTGATGTTGGTGCTGATGGCAGTGCTTGATCCTGCTGAGGTATATACATTTTCACCAGCATCTACAAAATCAAGGTCACCATTCAGATCTATATATACTTTAAAGTACTCAGTATAGGCAGTAGAAGCAAAACCCGGAGTTAAAGTTAATGTGTAACTTGTACCTTTGTTAAGAGTGGTAGTGAGATTGGTAAAGTTACCATAACCACCTGCTGATGCTGTACTGCTGTTGTTAATCGTATTCAATCGAACATTGGAGATCCATTCAAAAGCTACATTACTGCTAGAAGCCGCGCAGTATTGTGGAGTTGTCGAGCCGGAACAACCTGTTGAAGTAAGAAGGCCTGAACGTAATCCACCACTAGCAAACAAAGCTTGCATTCTTGTTTTTTGACCTGCAGTGAATAGATTCATACAAGCATCATCTGAATAGTCCATGTAATTTTGAACCATGTCTTCAGTGCCACAGGATATATGGCCGGTAGCGCAACCGTAATTTGGAGCATCTGACTCGGGTGTATCAGTTACAAAATCATCAGTTCCGCATGGACCATCACCCCAAATATGTCTAAGATTTAACCAGTGTCCTACTTCATGGGTAGCCGTACGCCCTTTGTTGAAAGGAGCAGAAGCAGTTCCTGTCGTTCCAAAATAATTGAATCCTACTACAACTCCATCAGTGGAAGCGGAGCCACCACCTGGAAACTGAGCATAGCCTAAAATGCCACCGCCGATATTGCAAACCCATATATTGAGGTATTTGCTTGTATTCCACGCGTCTTTGCCACCTTGAGCTGTAAATTTCATAGCATCATTGGTGCTAAAACTGCTGACGGTTGTTTGTGTTCTGGTAATTCCGGTTGTCACTGCTCCATTGGGATCTACATTAGCCATGCAAAACTGAATTTCACTATCTGCTGCCTGTGGCCATTTAGTCGTTCTGTCAGCATTGGTTCTTCTAAAATCTTGATTTAAAACAGTGATTTGTGATTGAATTTGTGCATCGCTAATATTTTGAGTACTGCTGTTGTAAATGACATGAACAACAACAGGTATTGTCACTACTGCTCTAACGGAAGCGTTATTGTCTCTAATAAACTCCTGAGTATGCTGCTCAATAGACTGCATAGTCGGAACTATTTTTGGATTTCTGGAAATATTATCAAATAATACATCCATAGAATGGCAATTTCTTTGAGAAAAGCCAATAAATGGAACCAGCATTATTAAAATTGCAATCAGAAATCTTAAATGTTTTTTCATTAGTCAGTATGGTTTGGTAAAAGTAATGGTCACTAAATTAAGTTTTTAGCTTTATTATTCAAATTATATTATGTTAAAAGAAGATTCGAATTACAAATATAATATTCAATAAATCATTATTAGTTACAATATTTATCAGTTACCTTTTAAAAACTTTCTCAGACGATATTTTTCCGGAAATCATGTGATTTATTTTTATCCAAAATTGACCCGATGGTAACATGCTGAGGTCTATTGGAATTAAATTAAATCCTTCGATACCAATGGTTGATTGTTTTCTTATGATTCTTCCTAAGTAGTCTAAGAGTTCTATGTTCAAATCCTCGTCAATTTTACCTTTATATTGATAGTGGACAATGTCTTTTGTTGGGTTAGGATAGAAGGCATAGTCTATGGAGTTCAAATCGTTTTCCAAAAAGATGACATTAGAATATTCATATTCACCATCTTTGTCGATCATTTTTAGTCGATAATAATTAAATGTGGAGTTTGGTTTATTATCTTCAAATGAATATTCTACTGGATCATAACTTTCACCTGCAGCTACCATTATCCCAATCGAATCAAAACCTACACCGTCTACACTTTTTTGAATCTCAAAATGAGAGGCATTTACTTCTGTAGCAGTAATCCAATTCAAAAAATTTGTTAGTCCTTTCTTTTCTCCGCTAAAACTTAATAGTCTAATGGGTAGAGTTCCGTTGTTGGGTTCCAGGATTATTCCCCCGGAACCTCCTGAAAATCCGGTAATGTTTTGCCATTCGTCATAGTTGATGCCACTAATATTAGCATTTATTGAATTGTGCTTTGAACCGTCCCATTGCGGTGCAATATATGGAGTTCCATTGCTTTTGAACCAATAAAAACCTGATGGGAAGTTGTATTTGTATCCAAAAGCACAAGCTGGATGAGCATTTATCCAATCAATAGCGGCATCGATGATTTCTGTTTTTTCAATCACAGGATAGTAAAACCTCACCTGATAGGATCCAGATGTTACAGCGCCACCCATATTTAAATTCCAGCTTCTATTCATTTCAAATAATTCATTTCCCGGTGTAGTGCCATTTATACAATCTGAAGCTTGATATAATCCATCATTATCTTGGTGATAACCGCCATTAGTTGAAATAGTAACTATTGGATAACCTGCAGAAACATTACTAAAATCACCTTTTGCTGAGAATATGATGCTATCTCCTGAATACCAATGCCTCCATCCATAGACATCTGTACAGTAATCATTGGACGAGGTAGTGGAAGAAACATATCTGAAACCTTTTGTAAAAACAGTCAAAGGGCTATCATCAGAACTATTACACAAGCCCTCTCTTCTGGCATAGATTGTCATTGTATCACTAGCAAGCAAAGTATAGGAAACTCCTGTTCCAAGCATTGTACCTGTGCCATTGGGACCGTCATACCAATAGATTTGAGATCCTGTTCCTGCAATTCCTCCACTTGCAGTCAGAGGTATTGCTGTATTTGGACATACAATACCGCTGTTGTTGCTGATTAAAACGGGAGTAGACAAACTGTTGAGCGTGATGGAAATCGAACTGGAAGGGCTGCTGCCACAGGCATTTGAAGCACTAACTATTAAGTTTCCGCCGCTGTTTGCAGACAGATTGATACTATTGCTATTTCCGATGATGGATCCTGAACCGCTAAATGACCATTGATAGCTTACACCGGGATTAGAATTAACCTGATAGTTGTAATTTGTATTTGGACAAACACTACTGTTCCCTACAATATTGGAGG
>JBILRD010000313.1:0-3437 GCA_044372845.1 Saprospira sp.
TGATTGGGCACCATTCCATTTACAGCACTGATATTAACTGTAGATGATGCCGACCCGCACACTCCATTAGAGATGGTCCATCTGAGTGTGACGGTACTGTTTAAAACTAAATTTTCAATAGATGAGTTAGGATTATTTGATTGAAGTATATTGGCAGATCCAGCTACAAGTGACCAAGCCCCAGTCATGCCACTTGGAATAGAACTTGCTAATAAGGTTGCTGCTGTAACACAAGGATTCAGTGTTTGATTGTTTCCGGCACTTACAGGACCGAAGGATGGGCAAAAGTAAGTGATATCAACTCTGCCATCTGCACCTCTTGAGCCGCTATTATTTCTTTTGTTGGCTCCACTGCCTCCTCCTCCGTAAATATTTCCATCTAATCCAACTCCTGAGCCACTACCTGCAGCTCCGTCACCACCACCCACAGCTGTACCCAATCCGGGAGTAGTACCACTAGCATTACCACCTGCACCATTGCTTCCGGCCCCACCGCCTCCAAAAATTTGTTGTCCATCTCCACCTTTGTATTTTATATCTCCAATACAATCTGTTACAGATCCTCCCAAGCCGGCAATTCCGTTATTGCCATTAGTGCCATTCAAACCTCTTTTTCCTCCAGCAGCTACGACAGTATTGTTGTTAAAAGAACTATTTTCACCATCAGATTCCAATAAACCTCGTCCGACATAAAGATTGTAGGTCTGACCAGGAACAACAGAAATTATTGATCTTGAATAGGCACCTCCACCACCGCCACCGCCTTTTAAATTTCCTGTTGCAGGTGATCCACTTCCGCCGCCGCCAGCACCCCAGCATTCAATAATTACAGTATTGACCCCTGATGGACAAATCCATGTATGGGTACCTGGACCAGTAAAAAAACTGGTTTGTGCTTGTAATATGATAACATTGGCTATGATCATTAACAGCAGCAAACTCTCTTTAAGAGCTTTTCTAAATGATAGGTATGAAAAAAAATGTCTCATATTTTTATGTTTTAATGTGATCAATAAGGGAGTGAGATAAAGATGAAGACAATGATATTCAGTGCGTTAAATATTAGATATTCAATTCGGAAAATAGAATATTCATTATCATTTCAGGTCTTTCTTAAATCGTCTGCAAGTTAGCCTTAGCTTAAATGTTATTTGATGTCAAGAATTTTTATTCAATTTGACTCTAAGCAATTATGTGGCTGAGGAGAATGTCTTTTTTGCTGAGATTTTATTCCTAAGTCAGTCATTAGAAATTATATTTCAGCCTTAAATAGCTTTAAAACAAGTACTTACTTATTTTTTAAGTACTTTAGGCTTTTATGAAGAACTCTGATAACGGATTTGGGTTAAAAAGAAAAAGGGCTTTAGGATATCATCCTAAAGCCCTGTAAAATCTTTATAAAGTTTTATTCTTCTATTCTGTGAATTTTTGCTCCTAGAGCATTCAAACGAAGGTCAATGTTTTCATATCCACGATCAATTTGGCTGATTTGATGGATTACACTACTACCTTTGGCAGACATAGCCGCTATCAATAGCGAAACACCAGCTCTGATATCCGGAGAAGTCATTTTGATTCCCCTGAGTTGATATTGGCGATTCAAACCTATAACTGTAGCACGATGCGGATCGCAAAGGATGATCTGAGCACCCATATCGATAAGTTTATCGACAAAGAAGAGTCTGCTTTCGAACATTTTCTGATGTATAAGGACAGAACCTCTGGCTTGAGTGGCAATGACCAAAAGAATACTCATAAGGTCAGGCGGAAATCCAGGCCATGGTGCATCATAAACGTTCATGATGGAACCGTCAATAAAAGATTGAATTTCATAAACCTCTTGTTCCGGGACATAAATATCATCACCGATAGTTTCAAAACGGATCCCGAATCTTGAAAAAGTTGGTAAGATGTTCCCCAACATATCCACTCGAACATTTTTAATGGTCAGTTCTGATTGTGTCATAGCTGCCATTCCGAGAAAACTACCAACCTCAATCATGTCCGGCAGACATCGGTGAGCGGTGCCATACAATTCTTTTACACCCTCGACTACCAATTTATTTGATCCCAAACCTGTGATTCTGGCCCCCATGCTGTTGAGCATTTTACAAAGTTGTTGTAAATAGGGTTCACAAGCAGCATTGTAAATAGTAGTAGTGCCCTCGGCCATAGAAGCAGCCATCAGTACATTGGCAGTTCCTGTTACGGAAACCTCATCCATTAGGATAAATGTTCCTTTGAGCTTGTCTGCTTTTAATAAAAAGATATTAGTATCAGTTAAAAACTCATAATCAACGCCCAAAAACTGAAGGCCATTAAGATGAGTATCCATCCTTCTGCGTCCGATTTTATCCCCACCAGGTTTTGGTAAAACGGCTTTTCCGAATCTGGCCAAAAGTGGCCCCATGATCATCACTGACCCTCTTATTTGTCCAGCCTTGCTGACAAATTCAGCACTTTGCATATAGTCCAAATCGATGTCTTTGGCGCAAAAAGTGTAAGTGTTGTCATCAATTTTTTCAACCTCAACGCCTAATCCGGCAAGTAATTCTATCAGAAAAACTACGTCGCGAATATTAGGAATATTCGAGATGGTAATTTTTTCAGCTGTTAATAATACAGCACAAATGACTTGAAGTGCTTCGTTTTTAGCTCCTTGAGGTGTAATACTTCCATGTAATTTGGCACTGCCTTCAACTAAAAATGATTCAGACTTAGACATATTATTTAATTTAAAATATTTATAAGGCTATTGCAAGCGAAATATATAACTTTTGAAAGATAATAAAAAATAAGTACGCTGCCAGATGATTGCATCGACCAATTTAATCTCTTTTTCGTTAATTGATTATTGTTTATTAAAATGAAAGCTGTGCTCATGGAAGAGAAAAACTACACAATGGAAAACTGGATCAGGGTCTTTATTTTATTGGCCAGTTCTTTCCTTCTTGGATTTTTACTGATCAGCTGGATAGATCAATATGCGATAATTCTGATTATTTTGCTTTTTGTTTCAATTATGTTTGTCAGCAGAGTAGTGGTAAAAAAAATTATCGATTATATCAACGATACTTATAAATCAAGTAAGCTTCTAGGGATTTTGCTTGGAATCTTTATCTTTTTGTCCTCTCCTTTAATTTCAATTTACTTATTATTTAAATCCATTTGGGATTTGTTTGTGAAGAAAAGTGAAATAAAAGAAATTGATTTGGGGCTACCTTCTCTGGACGAAACAATGCCTGAAGAGGGGGCAATTCAGGAAAAAGGAAGTACTGATGAAGAGGAGGAAATAGAAAAGAATGTCGATAAATTCCCTCCAACCGAGCAGTAGTTAAAACTGAATATAATTTTGTGGATTAACCGGTTGTCCATTGTACCAAAGTTCAAAATGCAAGTGTGGACCGCTACTCATCTCTCCGCTATTGCCAATAATG
>JBILRD010000327.1:0-3337 GCA_044372845.1 Saprospira sp.
TTGCTCAGCCAATATGGTAAAAACTGACGAGAGAACATTCTATGTAAGTTCTCAGGTAAGTCTTTTAAAAGATCTGGCACTGAATCTGGAAGCTGTTACTCTCAAGGATAGCCTACTTGCAATTGCTCAATCGCCCTTTGAAAAACAAAAGGAATTTGTCCAAAAGTTAAGACAGGAAGAAGAAGATAACAAAAAGAAAAACGGTTCAAAAGCTAGCGCTCCAAAACCCTCGGGTGATGGTACAATCAATGCAACTGCTTTGAACGCCTCCAAATTTCCACTTTACGATCCTTCTGTTGTAAAAAAAGGAGAAAAGGATTTTCAAAAAAGATGGGGTAACAGACCATGGCAAGACAATTGGAGAAGGGGCAGTTCAGATAACAGAAATGACAATAAAGACGATTCCAATAATGAAGGTTTAAAGCCTTTAACAGAATCTGAGGTAAAAGACTATTTAAAAAAATTGGGAATTCCTCAAGATTCTTTGGCTATTAAAATTATGAATAAAGACATTGAAAAATCTTTGTTCTTGATTGGAAATCTATATTACGAGAAGCTTGCTGAAAATATGAGAGCAAAAGATGCATTTAATAAATTATTTGCAAGATATCCCAACACTCAGTATGAATTGGAAGCCTGGTTCGCTGTTTATAATATTTGCTCAGAGGATAAAAGCACTGCTTGTTCCAACGCTTACAAAGAAAAAATTATCGATAAATACCCAAATTCTGACATTGCAAAGTCTCTTGTGGATCCCAATTTCATGAATACAAAGCAAAAGCAAATTTTTGAGGTTAATAAATATTATGAGGAAACTTACGCATTGATTAAGAGCGGAGAGTTTCAAACAGCCAATAGGAGAATGGAAGATCTCCCCAAAAAATTTGGCAATACTTATCCTCTAAAACCGAGATTTGCGCTTTTAGCTGCTATGTGTGTCGGGGGAATTGAGGGGATAGATTCCTACATCAAAGCACTCAAATCAGTGTCCGTATCTTATCCAAATACAGAAGAGGATAAAAAAGCAAAGGAGATGGTTGCTCTTTTATCTAGTGCCAAATCAAATGATAAAAGTTCAACCCCGCAGGTAGTAAAGACGGAAAATAACGCAGATAAACCTAAATATCCATTTGACACAGAGATTAACACAGGTCATTACGTTCTGGTAGTTTTTGAAGATACAAAAGTGAATGTAAACGATTTTAAAAATAAGATTACGGATTTCAATACCAAGAATTTTAACTTATTGAGGTTGAATGTTTCTACTTTGATGTTGGATGGTAGTCTGCCTACTTTAATTGTAAGAAAATTTAAAGACAGAAAAGATGCTGAGGATTATTTGAAGGTCGCAGTTGACAACAATGATTTTCTGCCGACTAACGCAGCGGCTTTTAAATTATATTTTATTGGTCAGAATAATTATAGAGAAGTGCTTCAAAAGCAAAACTTTGCAGAATATGAGAAGTTTTATGAAGATACTTTTAAATAATATAATTCTTTAGATTGAAATCTTGAAACGGTATATTCATAATTTGACTATGCCGTTTTTTTGTTGTATTTTTGTGTTGTAATTCTACGCACTTCAAATTCTTGAAAGTTTAATTGTAATTTCAAATATTACATGAGCCAGCAAAACCAAAAAGATCTAGCCAAAATTATCAAAGAGAGAGAACCTCTTTATGAAAGAATCATAAAAATTTCATGGAAGGTATTCTATGGAACACTGGGCTTTACTTTTTTACTTTTTTTGATACTCTCTTTTTTTCTTCCCTCTTTCGAGCAGCTGGAAAATCCAAAAATCAACGTAGCTTCTGAAATTTATGCCTCTGACGGTGCTCTATTGGGAAAATTTTACATTGAAAACAGATCACCTGTTCCTTTTGACAGCATTTCTCCTCATGTAATCAATGCTTTGGTCTCTACAGAGGATGCGAGGTTTTATAGCCATTCAGGGATTGACGCAGAGGCTTTAAGCCGAGTCTTGTTCAAAACGGTGTTGTTGTTTAGCGAGAGCTCCGGTGGAGGAAGTACCATTTCTCAACAATTAGCCAAATTGCTGGTTGGAAGGCCCAATACGAGAAAAATGTTCTTTCTGTTTAGATATCCCGTATTGATTGTTACAAAACTAAAAGAATGGTTGACGGCAATTAAGTTGGAACGTTCTTATACCAAAAAAGAAATTTTAGCGATATACCTCAATGAATTTGATTTTCTTTATAATGCTCATGGAATAAGATCCGCTGCCGAAACCTATTTTGGGAAACACCCCCATGATCTAGACATTGCAGAGTCTGCCATGTTGGTTCGAATGTTAAAAAATCCAGCTGTTTTCAACTACAAAAGAGACATGAAAAGAGCTTTAATTGGGCGCCAGGTGGTTTTGAAGAATATGTTGAATAAAAAACATATTACAAAGGAGCAATACGAAACAATCAGCGAAGAACTTATAGATGCCTCAAAGTTTAAGATGCAAGACCATAATGAAGGGATGGGTACTTATTTCAGAGAATATCTCAGAGAGCATCTTAAAGTTGTTTTGGATAGACCCGAAAATCGAAAAGCAAATGGGGAGCCTTATGATCTTTACAGAGACGGTTTAAAGATTTATACTACTATTGATTCCAGAATTCAAGGGCATTTGGAACAAGGTGTATGGGATCATCTCAGTCAACACCAACAACATATGTTTAAACACTGGGCTGATTGGAATATGGCTAATCCTCCCATTGGAACATCCAAACAGAGTCCTTGGACATACATGGACTACAAAAATAAAGACTCCGAAATTGACCTTCGTTTGTTAAGCCTTGGTAAGTTAGTATGGGAATCAGACAGGTATAGAGGAGTAAGAGAAGAATATCTTCCGACTGCTATTAAAAACGATCTGACAGATGTTGATATTTTCAGAATTCAAATTATCGAAAAAGTAAAAAAGAAACCTAGAAAAGATAAGGAAACAGGAGCTGAGATTGACGAGGAAGCTTTGATGAAATCTTGGAAAAGAGCTGGCTATGTAACCGAAAATCAGATCAACAAGTATAAAAATATGTTGGAATCCTCTGATTGGTCAAAGATCAAACAGGAACATGAAAGTATCATGAAGTACATGCAAAAACCTGTTGAAATGAAGGTTTTTAGCTATGTCAAAGATAAAAAGGGCAAATGGAAAGGGGGAGACAAAGATACAATTATGAGTCCTCTGGATTCTATAAAATATTTGAGAATGTTTTTGCAGGCAGGCTCTATTGCTGTGGATCCTCATAATGGTCATATCAAAGCCTGGGTTGGAGGAGTTGATCATAAATATTTTAAATTGGACCATGTCAGCATGGGAGCC
>JBILRD010000338.1:0-3240 GCA_044372845.1 Saprospira sp.
TATTCTTGCCTATGAAACAGAAGAATCAACTGATCCTCTGAAAACCTATACTACTGACGATTTTTTTGCATTATTGGATGACGGTGAAGGAAATTTAAATGCCAATGGCTTGTTAGATATTGCAGTGGGTCGTTTGTCTGTAATTTCTGCTACTGAAGCCGAAGCTGTTGTTGACAAAATAATCAGATACGATACTGATCAAGATATGTTAGGCGACTGGAAAAACAACTTGACTTTCATGGCGGACGATCAGGATGGAAATCTCCACCTTAATGATACTGAATCAATTGCACAAACCGTTGCAAGAAAGGACAGTGTTTATAATATTGATAAAATTTACATCGATGCCTACACTCAAATGAGTACAGCCGGCGGAAGTAGATACCCTGATGTAAATGCTAATATCCTGAGAAACATTTTTAAAGGTAACTTAATTATGAGCTACCTTGGTCATGGTGGTGTTGATGGATTGGCTCAGGAAAGAATCTTTACCAATACAGAGATCAACTCCTTGAACAATAGTATCAAGCTACCGCTTTTTGTGACCGCTACCTGTTCTTTTGCCCCCTTTGATGATCCTGAGGCAGTCAGTGCCGGTCAATTATTACTGCTAAATCCAAACGGTGGCTGTATCGCTTTAATGACTACTGTTAGAGTAGTACTAGCTGACGCTAACCAATTTTTAACTCAAAAGACATTTGATAATGTATTTGATCTTTTAGGAAATAGAATGCCAACTATAGGAGAAGTCCTACAGAATGCAAAAAACAACAGTGGAATACTTAGCGCATCCAATTCCAGAAAATATGTTCTATTGGGAGATCCATCCATGACCTTGGCCTATCCTAAAAACAGAGTAGTTACTACCGCTTTAAATGGTCAGCCTCTGGGATCTGTAGATACCATCAGAGCGCTACAAAGAGTGAGTATCAGCGGTGAAATCAGAGATATCAATGACAACCTTTTGAACAATTATAATGGAACTATTTATCCAACAGTCTATGATAAAGCTGATACCATAAGAACCAGAGCAAATGATGCAGACAGTCGAGTCACTCAGTATCCTCTACAAAAAAAGGTCATCTTCAAAGGAAGGGCTACCGTAACCAATGGGAAATTTACATTTTCTTTTATAGTTCCTGTTGATATAAATTATAAATTAGATTTTGGTAAAATATCTTATTACACAGAAAATGGTGATGTTAGCAATGACGCACATGGTTATTACAGCAAAATACTTATTGGTGGCACTGACCCTAATGCCGCCAGAGATGACAAAGGCCCGGAAGTAAAAGTCTTTATGAATAATGAAAATTTTGCACCTGGTGGAATTACAAATTCCAATCCACTCCTTTTAGTTAAACTTAGTGATGAAAGTGGCATCAATACAGTAGGTAATGGCATTGGACATGACTTGACTGGTTTGTTGTCATTTATTCAGGATGATGATGAAAAAATTTACAATTTAAACGATTTCTACGAGGCTAATATTGACGATTTTACCTCTGGAACTATCAACTACCCTATTCAAAATCTTCCTGATGGAAAACATATTATGAAAGTCAAGGCTTGGGATGTTTACAATAACATGGGTGAAGGCCAAACAGAATTTATTGTAGCCTCGAGCTCTAGCATGGCATTGAATCATATTTTCAACTATCCTAACCCTTTTACTACGTATACCGAGTTTATGTTCGAGCATAATTTGCCCGCTCAGGATCTTGAAGTTTTGATTCAGATTTATACGGTGTCGGGAAAATTGGTTAAGACAATTTCTAAAGATATAAATAGTACAGAAAACAACGGTTTTAGAGTGAGTGGAATAGAATGGGACGGATTGGATGATTTTGGCGATAAATTGGCAAAAGGAGTTTACATTTATAAATTAACTGTAAGATCTGAAGGCCTAAACAATTCTAACTCAGACCAAAGCACTGTGCAAAAAAATAGTGAATTCCAAAAATTAGTCATTCTAAGGTAATAAGTCAATAGCCTTGATCGGCTATACAATTGAAATATAATACAGATTTTTTATAAAAATATCTTGTCTTTTTTTCTCATTATTGAATAATATGCTAATTTGTAACTCCATTTTAATACAAAATAAATTTTGTAAGCTATGACAATAACTGTACACTAGTAACTATTTTTTGATTAAGACCTATTTTTTTATGTGTTTACAATTGTTGAAAGCTTGCGGTGTATCATTGACCTTATTGACCATTTTTGCTGCACAGCAAACTTCTGCACAGTGTGTTTTGAGTAACGGCGTATTGGTTCAAACAGACGGAAGTCCTTGTTCGAATACCATCATTACGGCAGTTCCATTTCTTAGAATTGTTCCCGATGCCCGTTTTGGTGCTATGGGGGATGTTGGGATTGCTGTCAATCCTGATCCTAATTCTATGCACTTTAATTCCTCAAATCTTGCTTTTGGCGAAAAGGATTTAAGCGTTTCTGCCACTTATACTCCTTGGCTAAGAGCCTTGGGCCTAAATGACGTGTTTTTGGCTTACTTATCCGGATACAAACATATCGATGACCGTCAGACTTTGGGTAGTTCCTTGAGATATTTTTCCCTGGGACAAATCCAGTATACTGATGACCAAGGTAACCCACTTCAATTGGTTAGACCTAGAGAACTAGAATTTGCCTTTTCTTATGCAAGAAAAATGAGCAAAAATTTCTCGACTTCTCTATCTCTTAAATATATCTTCTCAACATTGGGAACAGGTACCATTGGTAACGAAACGCTGACTCCAGCCAATGCTTTTGCTGCTGACATATCTTTTACTTACAGACAGCCTTTGAAAATCGCTGATAAGAATGCCAGTTTAAATTTTGGCTTGGTATTATCTAATTTAGGGTCAAAGATATCCTACACTAAATCAGCTAACAGAGACTATATACCTGCAAACTTTGGATTTGGTACAGCTTTCAATTATGATATTGACGATCATAATTCTATCACCATAGCAGTGGATATCAACAAATTGATGGTACCTACGCCAATTCCCAGAACTATGATGGATGAAAATGGCAATCTGGTACCTAATCCTGATTTTGACAATGAAGACGGAGATGGCACAGGTGATGGTATTCCTGACTATAAGCAAAAATCTGTTCCAGTTTCTATCTTCTCTTCTTTTGGAGATGCTGCCGGCGGATTCGGTGAAGAAATGAGAGAGTTAATGTACTCTATCGGGGTAGAATACTGGTACAACAAACAATTTGCCGTTC
>JBILRD010000339.1:0-3238 GCA_044372845.1 Saprospira sp.
AAAAACAGAAGCTACAAAACCCTTACTTTCTTTACCGTCATTATTTTCGCCCTTGAATTCTGAAAATACTCCTTTTTTTTCCGAGTAATGTTTGTAATTATAACCGTACCTGTCTTTTCTGTAATAAGTTCGGTTATAACCCATGATCGTATTCCACTGAAAAATTGACCAGAATACCCGAAATAAAACATAGATGATTTCACCAGATCCCTTGTTCGACCTTTCGTCTTTTCCTCCACTCATCAGAGCGATTACAGCAGCAAGAACAATAACTAGGAAGACTACAAAATAAATTACCAAAAAAGCAGAGATCAGAAATTTGTAAAAAATTGTAAATCCTTTCCATAATATGGATAAAACACTGTCAAATATCTCTCTAAATGATTTTTTATTTCTTCTCTTCAGGCTTTGACCAAAATCATAAATTATGTAACCGTTATCAGTAACCCTTAGCTTGCATTCGTATATTTTTGTCAACTCCTTAATGGCATATTCTGTTTCCAAAACGGGGAGACCTGTGTAGGAAGCAGAATCGTTGATTGTTATTTGTTTGGCGCTCTTGGCGTATTTTTCGACCATCAAGAGATGATCTTTTTCTTGTATGTTCATGTTATTGTTAAATTATTTGACAAATTTAAAACACTTGAAGTGATATATGTAGTAAAAAGTTCAATTTGATAGAGATATTATGATCTAAAATTTTATATTTGCTGATTGATATATAACAATATCTTATTTCTAACTATACAATCTACAAAATATTTTTACTAGAGAAGGAGCTAATAAGCTAGTTCTAATCTTAAATTTACAATAAAGCATTTTATCAGTTTTACTTAACTTGACTATGAAAATCATCAACAAATCAATTTTAAGCTCATTTTTGCTTTTATTTATTTTCAATTCCCCCATTTTCTCTCAAGAAAAAAGTTTTGGCAAGCTAATCAAAGAGGCTCAAGGTTTTGAGGCAAGTTTTGATTATATCAGTGCCGCAATTTCCTATGACAAAGCTTTCGCTAAAAAGTCAAAAAGAAAGGATATAGCGTACAAGGCAGGTGATTTATACCTGAAAGCCAGAGATTATAGCAATGCTGTTAAAATGTTGGCTCTGTCAAAAGATACCAAAATTAAAAATAACAAACCAGGCCTAAGATATGCATATGCTCTAAAGCAGGTAGGAGAGTACAAGCAAGCAAGAGAGGCTTTTGTTAACTTCCAGAGATCTTATGAAGAAAAGGATAAAAATGATCTTATTAAAATAATTGACCTTGAGACCAGAGGTTGTTCTTTCGCTGAGAAAAACAAAAATATTATCAATGAGAATATCATTTTTTCAAGACTACCTTGGAATGTAAACTCAGACAAAGATGAGCTATCGCCAATCATTGCGCCAAATAATAAATTATTTTTTAGTTCGGCAATATCTGGCAAACAAGAGTATTACTACGTAACAAAGACAAATAAGGAATGGGTTGGTCCAACCAAATTAGATGCTGAAAATCCTGCTAAGACTGAATTAAGAAGTGGTTCTTTCTCTCCGGATGGTAACAGATTTTATTTTTCAAAAATTGCAACTGACGAATCTGGTGCCAGTGTTGTTTCCATCTTTGTTACTAACTATACTGATGGTAATTGGTCTGAAGCTGTAAGATTGCCAAGTTTTATCAATGTACCGAAATCCAATTCAACTCACCCTTGTGTTATTATGGACAATGGAACAGAAGTGATATTTTTTAGTTCTGACAGAGAAGGTGGTAAAGGTGGATATGATATCTGGTACACAACGGTTACATTAAAAGACAATGTTGTAAACTATAATCTTCCTAAGAATTTAGGTAACAGAATCAACGGTGTATCTGATGAAATCTGCCCTAATTATGACATTTCAGAAGCTACATTATTTTTTAGTTCAAATGGTCTAAATAATATTGGTGGTTTTGATGTTTTCAGATCAAAAGGTTCAAGAACCCAGTGGGAAATTCCTAGAAATATGGGCTTTCCAATCAACTCTTCTGCTGATGATCTATTCTACACGGTTGATGCTAAAAAAAGAAATGGGTTTTTAGTTTCCAATAGAGCTTATGGGGCAGAAAAATCAAGTACACTAAACGATGATATTTTCTACTTTGAAGAAAAACAGATTAAATTATTCCTGAAAGGTACAATCACCAGCAATTTGGACTCTTCAGCTCTTTTTGATGTGACTGCTAAATTGTACACTACTAAGGATTCCATCAATACCTTGATTTCTGAGTCAAAATTAGAAAAACCAGATTTTGAGTTTGCTTTGGATAAAAACAACCTTTACACCATTGAATTTTCATATCCTGATCACAACAGTTTTGTTTTTCAACAATCTACTGCTAACCTGAGCAAAGAAGAAACTGTTAATCAGAATATTGTCCTTGAAAAAATATTACCTAAGGAAACGGTTGCTGCTATTGACAGTTCTTTGACGGAAGCTGGGGAGAATCCTTTTTATTCGATCGTTCCACAAAGATTTAATAGTCCAGAAAACGCATTTCATTTGCCTTCAACTGCGGTAAACGCTTCAACAGGTGAGCCAATTGCCAAAGGAAGCCCACAATACTTTGCTTTTGTTGAAGCTGATCTTATTGCATTGAAATCTCCTTTAAGAAAATTATATTGGAACGAATTAGGTGTTCTAACGCCTTTAAATCCAAAAGCTATTGTCAATGCTGCACCAAAAAATAAAAGAGTGAAGCCGGAGAATGCTGCTAAGATTGACAATGATGCTAAATCAGCAATTGAGAACAAAGCCAAAGAGGCTCCAAAAGAAGATGCTGTTAAGAAAGGATATTATGCTATTCAAATTTCTGCAGTAAAAAAATTCAGCGCCAGTAGATTTAACGATTTTACGGTAAAAGAATTCGCTGCTTACGAATTAGGATTTGAGAAAAATGCTAACGATGTTATCAGAGTATTGATAGTACCAAAAAACAGACCTCATGGTTTACCAGGTTTCAATAATAAAGTAGAAGCATTGGAAGTTTTAGCAAAAGTTAAATCAAGAACCAGCTTCTATGATGCATTCCTCATTGAGAGGTAATATTATTAACCAATTCAAGTTATGATCTTTTTGAGGAACTTACTATTTTTATTATTGCTTTTCAACAGCAATATCTCCTTTGCACAGGAAGTTCCTCAAAAGAATTGGAAGAAATTAATCGCTGATGCGATTGAATTTGAGAGGTATGGTGATATATACCGCGCAGCGTTA
>JBILRD010000015.1:0-12343 GCA_044372845.1 Saprospira sp.
CAAAAATATGTGCCCTATTTCATGGCGATGGTTTATGCCGGTGAATTTCACGAGCTTCATGAGTTGAAACCTGAAAAAATGCCTGAAGAATTGGTTCTGACGGATACCATTCACATGAGTGGAGGAATCTCCATGTTCGACCTTGCCAAACAGCTAGAAATCAGCGTGGATACTTTGAAATTTTTGAATCCTGCCTATCGCAGAAATTTTATTCCTCAAAGTAAAAAAGGACAAATCATCGTTCTTCCTGCTAGAATTGTCGCTGAAATGAAAGGTTACAAAACAGCCTTGGAAAGAGTTCAAACTATTCAAAGAAACAATCCGCTTCGCGCCGTTCGTCGCATCAACAGCCAACAGGATTTATTGTGGCTAAGCAAGGCTTTCAGATGCCAGGTAGAAGATATTCTTGCCTGGAATCAACTTCCTGATAATTATGTGCCTTCCAAGGGTGACCTTATTGCTATCAGAAAAAATAATATTTTTTCGGGAACCAGTAATTACAACCATGTTACTATTGCTCCTCAACAAAATATACAAACAGTCAATATAAATTCGCTTAAAGTAACCGGTATAGATGCTAGCAATCAAAAAGTAAATACTATCCAGCAAAAAAATGCCAAATTAAACGATGGTACTGCAGAAGTTATAGCTGTTGCTGAACCCGTTAAGGCAGCTACAAGGCATAGAATACATCTTAATACAAGTTCCAGCAAAGAGAATGAACTGGAAAGCTCCTATGTTCCAAAAGCTAACTCTTATGAGAGTGAAACAGGATCCTTCTTAAATGCTATAGCTTCCAATGGAGAAGGAATAGAGAAAAAAATTACAGACCTTCAAAATGGAATTAAACTAGAAGATCTAGAAAATATAATCGAACCATCATACATAGATGTGAAATTCGAAAAAGCTTCTTACTGTTTTGAGGAAGATGACAACTTGGTCAACCAAAGTAAATTATTTATTCCTACGGTAAATGCTGATGACAATACAACTGTGGAAAATACGGACAGCAAAAACAGATCAAGAGTTTTAAAAGCTGCAAATAATCCTGTAGAGACGAGTCCAAGCTACCAACCAACTAATACTAAACCGGTTTATACAGAGCCAAAACAAGACTAATTTTTATTTCTTAGTTCAGATAAAAATGTAAGCCTTATATAACATATTTCTTATACAATATATTATTATTTTTCTCTCTAATCTCTGAGAACTTTTATAAATGGTCTCCGCTTGAGATAGCTGTAATCCTCATACCATATCAAGGATATACCGAGAGCTTTCCTAGGAACAAGCTCCTTTGGTGCTAAAAATCCGCTGATAAATCTAAGGGATAGGATTATTATAATTTTTCGTCTAAACTTAGTGCAACTTCTGCCCTAGATTCTATATGGCACTAATTTTTTACCATCAAAATATATTTGCGTCCATTTGCAAACTCTGCGAATTTTTATTCGCTAACTCTACATGAAATTTCAATAATATATTCCTCAATCTACGATTCACTAATCTTATGTTTTTGGAAACTTGCTAACTCTGTGTGATTACCTTAGAGGTAACTACATTATAAAACAATCCATCAAGTGAACTTTATTATTCTTCTAATATTTATGTGAAACAACATTAAAATACTTCGCTTTTTTCAATGCATTGAATGAAATAAAAAAGGGCGATTCCGAAGAACCGCCCTAAAATCTTAATAATATTTAAAGATCAATATTATCTCTTAACAACTTTCTTGCTAGTAGAAACACCATTAGCTTTTACGTGTAAGAAATAAACACCCGCAGGGAAATTAGTAATATCCCAGCTACGAGTTTCTGTGCTTACATTGTTAGCATATTTGATGTCAATAACTCTACCAACAGCGTCAGTTAAAATGAAACGAACATCAGAAGCTTGATCTAAGTTCAAGTTAACATTAAGTTGGTTAGTAGCAGGGTTAGGGAACACCTCAACACCAGCTAATTCTTCTTTCTCAGTAACAACAGCAGTTGGAGAAGAAGTAGATAAATCCAAAATCATACTTGGTTCTGGACCACCAGTCCAACCATACTCATAACCTTCTTCAGCTGCAGGAACACCAGAAGCTGTTTCTTGGATGATAAGAGGATTGTAGAATTGGAAGTTAGAACCATTTCCATAAACATAAGGGTCATGGTTGAAAGTTTGACCGCAGATCAACAAACCATTTCTGTTAGTACCATTGTTCAAACCTGCACCAGCAGAATTGTTTTGGTAGATAGAGATATAGTATAATTCATCATCAGCAAACTGATAGTTTCCAAAAGTATTGATGTCTAAGAAATTAGACAATCTTCTTACAGTTTGAGAGTTAGGAACAACTGCAACTGTATCAGATACTAGAGCTTCCAATGATTTATCTACAAGAATGTCATCAAAGCTGTTACTATTATTACCATCTGTAATTCTGTAAACGCGGGCTTGATAAATTGCTGAAGATGCATTGTTATCTGTTCTCATGAAGAAACGTACTTTTAAAGTATCGATACTTACACCAGAACCATTTGGCATGTAGTATAAGGAACCCCACTCCATTTTGTTGATGATATTTGGAGCAGTAACACCAGGAAGGTAAGCACCAGTACCGAAGGGACCACCGTCAGTTGCTAAATCTACTTTAGACCATACATCAGCAGTAATGTCGAAGAAACCAGTGATTGTGTCAGAGTTTGCTCTGTTATCTGGATTAGAATGAGTAATGATGTAAGTATAACGGTATGAAGCCGCTGTACACCAGGTACTGTCATTCATGTCTTTGTAACCCCATTTCAATGAATCTGGAAGGATTGTTCCCAATGAGATAGTATCATTGTAAACAGAAGTAAATGTTGTAGGAGGCGTAAAACGCTCAACATTTAAAGAGATAACCGCATTGTTTGCAGAATTTAAACCACGGTTAGCTACAGTAGCTCCGAACATAAGCTCAGTTCTTCTAACCTGAGTTTCAGGCCAGTAAGTAAAACCAGGAATACGTACATAATCTCTTGTCCAACCATTAGCATCTTCCGAAGGAACACCAATAGCTAGGTCATAAGGAACAGCAGCTGATGCAGTAAAACAGAAAGTATCGTTACCATCAACAGTATTAAAAGTAAAACCTTGAGAGGTACTTTCAATTGTGTTTCCTCCATCACCCCAATCATCTACTGCTATAATACAGTATTGAGCACCATCTGTCAAACAGATTGGTCCCTCTGTTACAGTAAGACTGTTACCATAACTTCCAGCACCAGCTACAGCTACTCTTGCACCAGCACCTGAACAACCAACAGCAGTTGTTCCACCAGCAAATAATTGATTGGCACTTCCACAAGCATCTCCTGTAGGAACTAATACCCAGTAAAGTTCATAACCCCATTGGTCTGTGGTTACGTCAAATGAAACAGCTACTTGACCAGCAGCACACTGAGCATTTGCAGCTAGTGGCGCCAATAAGACTGCCAAAATTCCGGTAATTACTCCGGTTAATAGTTTTGTAATTTTTTTCATCTTACTCGTTTTTTAGTAAAAAATAATTTTTTTAACAATATTGATTTTTTTCGATTAGAGCAAATATACATAATATTTTATTCAAGTTAAATAATGGTTAAAAAATATTATTGTTCACTGGAATCTATTTTTTTGAAAAATTTAATAATTGACCGCTTGTATCCAGATCTACAATAATGGTGTCTCCTGGTATGAAATTTCCAGCCAGTAAAGCCTTCGACAATTCATTGACCAATTCTCTTTGTAATACCCTCTTCATAGGTCTGGCACCAAAAGAAGGCTCGTATCCCAAATCAGCAATATAATCTGTGGCTTTTTGTGATATCTCCATCTGATACCCTTGGTCTGTTAATCTTTTACTAACTGATTTTACAAGTAAATGAAGTATTTGTTTGACCTCGGCCTTGTTCAACATAGTAAACATAACCGTTTCATCAATCCTGTTCAAAAACTCAGGTCGGACATGTTTTTTCAATTCTTCTATAACCTCCAGTTTTGTGGTTTCGATAACAGCCTGTCTTTTTGCTGAGTCAAATTCATCGAACCCATCAAAATTTTCAGCTATGATATGTGACCCCATATTGGTAGTCATGATGATAATTGTATTTTTAAAATCTGCTACCCTACCCTTATTGTCGGTTAATCGACCATCATCCAATACCTGAAGTAAAATATTAAAGGTATCAGGATGTGCCTTCTCAATTTCATCCAACAAAATAATTGAATACGGTTTTTGACGTACCGCATTGGTCAATTGTCCACCCTCTTCGTATCCTACATAACCTGGAGGTGGTCCTACTAATCTTGAAACAGAATGTTTTTCCATGTACTCGGACATATCTAAACGAGTGATAGCCGTTTCGTCGTTGAATAAAAATTCAGCCAGTGCTTTGGCAAGCTCAGTTTTACCAACACCTGTGGTGCCCATGAACAAAAAGGACCCTATCGGCTTTTTTGCATCTTGCAAACCTGCTCTACTCCTTCTTACCGCGTCAGAAACTGCTTCAACAGCTTCTTTTTGTCCTATAATTCTTTTACCAATCTCTTCTTCCATCTTAAGTAGTTTCTCTCGCTCACTCTCCAGCATTCTGTTGACTGGAATTCCTGTCCATCTCGCTACGACCTCTGCTATATCATTTCCATCTACTTCACCATCTGTCAATCTTTTATCCGGAGCCAATTTAGCCAGCTGCTTTTGAGCATTTTCAAGCATATTTTCCTGCTCTTTTATTTTGCCATATTCCAACTCAGCAACTTTGGCGTAGTCACTTAACCTTCTAGCTTCGTCAGCTAGAATTCGATATTCTTCAATTTTTGCTTTACAGGATTGGATGATATTGATAAGTTCTTTTTCAGCTTCCCATGCTGCTTTCAACTCAGTTAATTCTTCCGACAAGTTAGCAATTTGCTCGTTTATTAAAGACAATCTCTTTTTATCTCCATCTCTTTTAACCGCTTCACGTTCAATTTCCAGCTGACGAACCTTTCTATCCAATTCGTCCAGTTTCTCTGGCATAGAATTCAGCTCCAATCTTAACTTTGCTGCAGCTTCATCCATCAAATCTATGGCTTTGTCCGGCAATGACCTGTCTGAAATATATCTCTTGGACAACTCTGCAGCTGAGATTAAAGCTTCGTCCAAAATTCTAACCTTATGGTGATTCTCATATCGCTCTCTCAGGCCACGAAGAATGGCAATCGTCTCTTCTACAGTTGGTTCCTCGATAGTAACCTTTTGAAAACGTCTTTCTAAAGCTTTGTCTGTCTCAAAATATTTTTGATATTCATCCAAAGTCGTTGCCCCAATAGCACGCAATTCACCTCTTGCCAAGGCAGGCTTTAAAATATTGGCAGCATCCATCGAGCCACCGCCGCCGCCAGCTCCTACGAGGGTGTGAATCTCATCAATGAATAAAATAACATTGTCAGAAGTCGTAACTTCTTTTACAACAGCCTTTAATCGTTCTTCAAATTCACCCTTGTACTTGGCACCTGCAACCAAAGCAGCCAAATCCAAAGAGAAAACAGTCTTGTCTTTTAGATTTTCAGGTACGTCCTGATTGACAATCCTCCAGGCAAGTCCTTCCACTATTGCAGTTTTACCCACTCCAGGATCACCTATTAATATTGGATTATTTTTTTTACGTCTGGATAGGATATGTAAAACTCGACGAATTTCCTCGTCTCTTCCTATGATTCTATCCAATTTTCCTTGTCTGGCCTGGTCATTCAAATTTACAGCATACTTGTTCAATGCATTAAATTCATTTTCAGCACTTTCTGATTTAACCGCCCGACCTTTTCTCAATTCCTTGATTGCTGCTCCGAGGTCTTTTTCATTAACTCCCAGAGATCTGAGTAATTTAGTTGTTTTATCATCAACAGAAAAGATTCCAGCCAAAATCATATCCACAGCAACGAACTCATCTCCGAAATCTTTAGCCAGATTCTGAGCATTCTGAATAACCATACTAGCCTCACGGGATAAATGACTTCCAGAAGTGCTTGAACCAAAAACTTTAGGGTAAGTAGCCATTATAGCATCTAGCTTATTCCCCAGATCAATGACGTTAACTCCCAGTTTTTTCAGTAAATATCCTACAACACTTTCATCAACTTCTATCATTCCTTTGAGAAGGTGTGCAAGTTGAACATCCTGCTGCTGACTGGCTCTTACATATTCCTGCGCTTTGAGAACTGCCTGTCTGGCCTTTTCGGTGAATTTATCAAACATATTATCTTATTTTTTGAAATGTACTCTATATATCAATTTATCATACTCTGACAATTACAAAGCCAAAGTACAAAATAAGGCAAAATGACAGCAATTCATAAATTAGCCCTGACAAATTGTTCTATTTCAATAAGCTGGCTGTTATTTAAAAACGAATAAGGCGCCCAAAATGGGCGCCTTATTTCACAACAATTTTATATATATTATGACTGTTACTGCTTTCTTAATATTTTCACATTATTGAAAATCCTTATCATACTCAAAATGCTTAACAAAGGAAATACAATAAATGCCAGTGGGTTGAAATAATATGCTTCAACAAATTCAAAATGTATCAAATGCATAACGGCTCTAGTTAAACCGCAACCCCAGCATTCCATATCAAATAGTCTGACCGATAGACATACTGATTTTCCTGAGTCAAAATAATCCGATGGAAGTAACAATAATACAATCGGTATGACAGAAAACAGAACTAACTCAAATATAATCTTATAGTTTTTGATCGTACTCACCGCCTTTTGGTTTTAGGTCACCTGTGATGATTCTGATAAAAGTTAAAGAAGTAATTAAAATCAAAAATCATCAACTATACAGAGAAAATATATTGTTATTTATGTAATTGAAATGTTTCTTAGCTTGTTTTGATGGTGTATATTTTTTTATCCCTTTGAAAGTGTAGATAATTATTTTAAATTCTCCAGATCTAAATAATCTCTGTATTGTTAAAACAGGAATTTTAACACTAAACCTGTTATTGAATAAATTTTTACTTTTCTCAGCAAATAGAAAATTAACTCCATTGAAGGTCTCTACATGTTTATTAAAACTTTCAAAAGAAATTGAGTCAATTTTACTAAAACCAGATTCACTGAAAATTGAAAAATTAAAATTAGATGAATCACGAATTTCATTTTTTATCCTGAAGGTGATATCAAACTTTACTAGATCTTTATTTTCTCCAATAAAAAAAATGGGTTTAATAAAATACTGCGTTCCACTTTCCCCAGCAAAAAAAGTTTCCTGATATCTATTTCCACTTTTACCGCCATTTGTTTTGTAAGATAAACATGAATAATTCATGAAAATCAAAAAAATTAAACCTAGTATCAATATTATCTTTTTACTATTCATCTTTTATTATTCTTTTGTAAATATTTTCAGCACTGAAATTATTATTAGATCGATTAATATCGTTTGTAACACCTGAAACATACAATGAAAATGATGAATCCTTTTTCGTTATAAACTCAAACAACAATGTACTATCAGTCTTGTATTGTATAAACAATGCCTTATCTTCAAATTCTTTTTCAAAATATTTTTCTTTAACCTTTTTTTCTCTCATTTTGGATTTTAAACTATCAATATTATTTTCGAAAGGTATTCCGATAAAATATTCATAATCTTGTCCATGTATATTTTTAAATAAAGGAATTTGATACTTTTCGTACTTAAAAAATTTTTTATAAATATCACTTGAATATAAATTGATTTTCTTAACCTTTTCGTTTTCACTCAATTCAAAATAATATTTATTAAATATTTGGACCTTAGATTTATCATGTTCACATGAAGTCAAAATAATAAGAAGAATTATTTTTATCACAATCATTCTATATATCATAAACACTAAATAGCTTTTATTGAAGTATCAAACAAAAATTAAATATAGATTATTAAAACACAAAGCCGTCTAAATAAAAGACTGAACAAAAAGTAAAGACACTTGATGGGACAATCTAAATTTAGACGGCTTAATCTAACTTGGCTTATTACTCACCAGTTACAATAGTTTCGTACGTTACAATCAAATTCAGGATATTTCCTTGCTTGATGTCAACAGTTGAAATTTTAGTAATTCCTCCGTTTTGAGCAGCTCTTCTGATACTCGCATCTTGATTGAAGAATAGAATTGAAAGAAAACCAGTAGCTTTGGCAGTACCAACTTTTGTTCCAAGTGGGTTACTAGTAGCAGTAACAGGCATAATAACTGAACAACTTGACACTGAAAATGTCAATGCTAACAAAAACAGGAGTGTTTTGAATGATTTAAACATAATAATTAGGTTTTGTTCCTACTCTTCTGGCTTTTCGGTTTTGCCCCGTTTATTCAAGTGGGTTCTGGACTCCACCAGATAAAAATCATAGGACCTAAGTCATGATTTTATCTGATGCAATATTATCAAAACTATCTATTATCTCAAAAAAATGATGCTATAAAATTCTGCTTCTTTCTAATTATTTATTTCAAGTTAATATGGTTACCTCGCTCAGATTTTTCTCTTAATGATATTGGGACTAAAAACCTTTCTCCAAACTTTTGCACAAACTCATCACAATCTTTCACAAACTGTTTTACCCCAACAAAATCAATGTAAGAGAATACACCCCCTGTATATGGAGGAAATCCTAAACCCAACAAGGAACCTAAATCACCATCTTTGGTAGAATTTAAAACTCCTTCTTCTAAACAGCGATAAGATTCCAAGGCCATTATGTGTAGAAGTCTTTTTCCAACAGTTTCCGAATCTAAAACATCTACCTTTTCTTTAAAAATATTTTTTAACTCCGGCCAAAGGTATTTCTTTTCGCCAACCGGATATTCATAGAAACCTTTACCTGCTTTCTTGCCAGCTCGGCCAAATTTTCTAGCCAGGGTATCATAAACTCCATAAACTCTTTCTATGTCTTTTGAGAGTGGCTTTGGAGCTTCATCCATTACATGCAATGCCAAAGTCAATGCTACTTCATCTGTCACTGCCAAAGGTCCAACCGGCATCCCGATTTTCTTAGCAATATTTTCAATTATAGCTGCCGGCACCCCCTCTTCCAACATCAAAGCACCTTCTCCTGTGTAGGTACCAAAAACTCTTGAAGTAAAAAATCCGCGACTGTCATTGACTACGATTGGAACTTTGCCTATTTGTGTTACATAGTCAACCGCAGCAGCAATGGCAAAATTCGAAGTCTTTTTACCAACAATAATTTCTACCAATGGCATCTTATCGACAGGTGAAAAGAAATGAATTCCAATAAAATTTTCCGGTCTTTCAGATGCTTCTGCTAATAAGGAAATTGGAATTGTTGAAGTGTTGGAACTGTAAATTTTGTTTTTATCCAAAACAGACTCAACTTCTTTGGTCACTCCAGCTTTAAGTTCCTGATTTTCATAAACAGCTTCAATGACCAAATCACAACCTCTAAAATCATTGGAACTATCCGTTGTAATAATTCTATCAAGGATTTCCTGCATTTTCTCAGGGTTCATTTTTCCCTTTGAAACTCTTTTCTGAAGTAAATCCTGACTATATTTCTTCCCTTTCTCCGCCGCCTCAACAGTAGTATCTTTTAGTACAACTTGCATTCCGCTAAAGGCTGAAGCATAAGCAATACCCGCACCCATCATTCCTGCTCCAATTATCCCCAGTTTGTTGATCTTGTAAAAATCGTATCCTACTGGTTTTGATTTTCCCTTCTTAGCTTCGTTCAAAGCAAAAAAGCCGGTTCTGACAATATTTCTGGCTTCTTTCGAAAAATAGGCCTTAGTAAAATATCTTGCTTCAACTTCCAGACCTTTCTCTATGGTCAATGGCAATCCGTCATGGATACAGGATAATGCATATTCTGCACCTGGATAATTTCCATGTGTTTCTTTTCTTAAATTGCCAATGCCTCCAATCATGGTTTCAAATCCCGATTTAGACATCAATCCGCCACCCGGTATTTTAAAAGAACGATCATCCCAGGGCTGTACTGCTTTTCCTCCTTTTAATAACCAGTTTTTAGCTGCAGGTATCAATTCTTCCTGACTTTGAACAATTTCATTGATATATCCCATGCCCAAAGCTTCTTCAGGATTATATTGTTTTGCTTGGAGAATATTAACAACAGCAGCCGGAACGCCGATCATTCGTGTCAATCGTTGTGTTCCTCCTCCTCCTGGCAATAATCCCAACTGCACTTCAGGTAAACCAATTTTAATTTTGGGGTTATTTACCGCGATTCGATAATGACAGGTCAAGGCCAACTCAAATCCCCCTCCCAAAGCAGAACCATTGATGGCTGCTACAAAGGGTTTTTTACCTGTCTCTAAAATCCTGAAGGCGCGATGAGACTCCATCAGACCATTGAATAATTCTTCAGGAGAATAAGGCGGATCTAAAACTGCGTTCAAATCTGCTCCTGCCATAAAATCGTTATGACCGGAAGTCAAAATTATTCCTTTAACCGACGGATCGTTCAACGCATGATTCGCCGTTTCAAGGTAAGTTTTTATACACTCCATGGTAAACAAATTGGTCGGAGCCTCTTTCATTTTCAATTTGATGATGGCTATTCCATCCTCATCAACATGATATTCTAAAATATGATTGGTCATTTTGATTCTAGTTAAAATTTAAGATAATTTTACACCCTTTCAATAATAGTGGCGATTCCCATTCCTCCACCGATACAAAGTGAAATTAAAGCGGTATTCAAATCCCTTCTTTCCAATTCATCCAAAGCAGTTCCAAGTATCATTGCTCCGGTTGCACCAAGTGGATGTCCCAAAGCGATGGCACCACCATTGACATTGACCTTGCTGTGATCAACTTTCATATCTTCCATAAATCTCAAAACCACGGCGGCAAAGGCCTCATTGATTTCAAATAAATCAATGTCCGAAGCAGTCATTCCAACTTTTTGCAAGGCTAGCTTTGAAGTAGGCGCCGGACCAACCAACATCATTGTCGGATCAGTTCCATAAGTAGCGACTGATTTAATTCTGGCTCTTGGTTTAATTCCCAATTTATCACCTGCAGCTTTAGAACCAATTAAGGCAATCCCGGCTCCATCAACAATAGCTGAGGAATTACCGGCATGATGTACATGATTTATTTTTTCAATTTCCGGATAGCGATCCAATGCAACGGCATCAAAACCACCATATTCTCCAATTCCGGCAAAGGAAGGTTCTAGTGACCCAAGTACATCCAAAGTTGTCTCCGGTCTTGGATTTTCATCCTTATCCAAAACGGTAAATCCATTGATATCTTTAACAGGAACAATAGACTTTTTAAAGAAATTATTTTCAATGGCATGATGGGCTCTAAGTTGTGAACTCAAGGCAAAGTTATCGACATCCTGCCTGCTGTATCCATATTTGGTGGCTATCAAATCTGCCGAAATTCCTTGCGGTACAAAATATCCTGACAAGGCAACAGCAGGATCCATGGCAATCGCTCCACCATCAGTTCCCATTTGTACACGGGACATCGATTCAACTCCCCCGGCAATAATTAGCTCAGAATATCCGGACTTGACATAAGCCGAAGCCTGATTGATAGCCTCCAGTCCAGAGCCGCAAAACCTGTTCAAGCTTACACCGCACAAATGATCGCCGTATCGGCTATGCTGAGCAACCGTTTTAGCAATATTTGCCCCTTGATCCATGATTTGAGTAACGCAACCCAAAATCACATCCTGAACCATCGTAGTATCAAGCGCTAATCTTAATTTTAGTTCATTCATCAACCCTACAGCTAATTGAGTAGCAGTAGTGCCGACAAGTGCGCCCTTTTTATTCCCGCGTCCTCTGGGAGTTCTTATTGAATCGTAAATGTATGCCTCCATGTTTATCTTTAATTGAGTTGGATATTTAATGTAAAATAGAAATTATGAATTATATTTAGTCAATGAAAGCATCAAAAAGAAAATTGCTCTTTGGAATATTAAAAATTTCAAAATCATAAAATACAGACAATGAAATTCTGCAGACTTATTGCCTTTGTTATTTCCTTATTATTTTACTCAAATTTATATGCCCAAAAGCCCTATTTTCAACAAAAGGTTGACTATAAAATCAATGTCAGCCTAGATGATCAAAAAAATAGAATACTGGGAAACATCACTATCAAATACCATAATCAATCTCCCGATACACTAAAGTATATCCTCCTACATCTTTGGCCAAACGCCTACAAAAACACCCAAACTGCTTTCTCTACTCAGTTTATTGAAAATGGTAAAAGAGATTTTCACTTCAGCAAAAAAGAAGACAGGGGCAGCATCGACAGTCTTAACTTCATAGTTAACGGAAAGGAATCTAAATTTACT
>JBILRD010000017.1:0-12322 GCA_044372845.1 Saprospira sp.
TTGTCATCATTGTCTGTGTACATTTTCTTGCGCTTGAAAAACTCTTCACTGTCAAGAAAATATATTTGCATTCTTGTACCGGGTAAGGAAGCCACTTTGATGATTAAAGGGTAATCCTCATCATCAACGGTAATATTCATACCCGATAATCGGACTACTTCATGTAGACGATGTCTCCTTTCGTTGATACTACCATATCTTGGCATTAGAATTCTCACTTCCATGCCATTATCCTGCATAAATTGTGCATAATTATGCGTTATTTCTGCGATTTCGGATAATGTTTCTGTGAAGGGAGTAAATTCTTGTGTAACTACCAGGATTCTCTTTTTTTCAGCCATGTTTGATTTTGTTGAATTCTCTGAAAAGTTTCGGAAAATAGAATGCAAAATTACAAAAAATTTAAGACTTTCAGCAATATTTGTACAATGCTTTTATAATAATAAGATTTATAACAAGCCCTTAAGGATTATTAACTTTTTGAAAATCTTATATTTTCAATAAATAACTTGAAATTTTAATGCTTGTATTCACTGAAGTCGGTCAAATTCAAAAATATATTAGGGATCTAAAACAACAAGGCAAAAAAATTGGATTTGTTCCAACTATGGGTGCATTACATGAGGGTCACCTGACCTTGGTGGTGGATGCTTTGGAAGAAAACGATTTGGTTGTTAGTTCAATTTTTGTCAATCCAACTCAATTTAATGATCCTGAGGATCTTAAAAAATACCCCAGACCAATTGAAAAGGATATAAAAATGTTGGAATCTGTCAACTGTAATGTTTTGTTTTTGCCTGAAGTTTCGGAGGTTTACCCAACAGATCTATCTGATTTTAATATTGATTTGAAAGGCTTGGATTTAACTATGGAAGGAGAACATCGACCCGGCCATTTTAAGGGGGTTGTTCAGGTCGTCCACAGATTACTGGATATCGTTCAACCTGATTGTCTTTATCTCGGTCAAAAAGATTTTCAGCAGTATACGATCATCGATTTTATGCTGAAAGTGATAAAGTCGAATATCAAACTTGTTATGGTTCCGATCGTTCGTGAGAGTGATGGTCTTGCTATGAGTTCAAGAAATATCAGACTTAGTCAAGAAGGCAGGGCTAAAGCGCCCATCGTGTACCAGGTTTTACAGGAAGTAGAACATTACGTTCATTTTCAACCCTTTCCTACTCCTAAAGAAGCTATTCAACTTGCCTATGATTTATTAAAAAAATATGGTGTTGAGTCTATAGACTACCTCAAAATTGTTGATGGCTACAGTTTAAAAACGATTGATAACTTTGAGGATTCTGATTATGCTGTTGCTTGTACGGTCGTTAAAATTGATCAGGTCAGGCTGTTGGACAATATTATTTTGTACAAAAAATAGATTTATCTTCTCAAAGACAGAACCAACCAAATCACTATCGGAGCAGCTATCAAAGAACAAACTACATTGATTGGCAGTATTTTATCATTGAAAGGCAGCACAGCAATCAACTGACAAAATAACATTAAATTGATCCCTATTAAAATGGTTGAAAGTAAAAGTATCTGATGTCGATTCGTTTTAAACAAAATTCTGGCGAGGTGAGGAACCGCTATTCCAATAAAAGCAATAGGTCCACAAAAGGCAGTGGTACTTCCTGAAAGTATGGCCGTTATCAAAATGATTTGCCATTTTATCTTCTTTACAGATACCCCTAAACTTAATGCATTTTCTTCTCCAATAGATAAAACGTTCAGGTTTTGTGCCAAAAACAGGGCAGCTATCAGGGACATCAAAACAACAGGAAAAAAAACATAAATTTCAGGCCAACTTAAAGCGCCTAAATCACCCATACTCCACATAACAAATCGCTGCAACTCTTCTTTAGCACTAAAAAACTGCAAAAGCATCACCAGGGCGCCAATAGCACTACCTATCATCATTCCGACAACCAGTAAAGTTCCAAGATCTGGTATTCTCCACGAAATTGCCAGCAAAATAATTAGTATGGAAGCTGCTCCTATAGTTGACATAATAACCAGTCCCCAGGAACTGAATATAAAATTGGAGCCAATGAGCCCTAAACTCAACAGATAACCAGAACCCATAATCCAGATAGCTGCTCCGAGTCCCGCACCACTGCTAATTCCCAAAACATATGGCCCGGCAATAGGATTTCTAAAAAAAGTTTGCATCAATAAGCCACTTACAGAAAGTGCTGCGCCGCATAAAATTGCTGCAAAAATTCTGGGCAGTCTAATTTCCCAAATGATGTTTTTATAGGTGTAATCCGAATTACTCAAATTGAAAAAAGCCTCGAATAGCTCTCTGACCGGTATATTGACAGAACCGATTGCCAGGTTCAATCCAATAACCAGCAGCAGGGAAAACAGCAATAGCAAAAATTTTATTTTGGAAGAGGCGTCCACTAATTCAATTTTTGATAAAAATACAATTCTTTAAAATCAATTTCGTCCTGATGGAATATGTTTATTAAATCTTTCAAAACTAAATCGGGTCTGATCACGGCTGATTCGTAAAAATCGTAGGCACCATCTTCAGAAATTCTTTTGGTATAACTGAAAATCTTATCTTTTTGAAAAGGTTTGAAGAAACGATATCTTTTGTCGATGCTTAATAATTGAGTTTTATTCTCGGCAGTGATAACGTTTATCCAAAAATCTGCCTCTTTGCCTTTGTAGTAAACAGATTCAAAATCAAGCGGAACGCCTCCGCTCTCTTTGTTGTCTGACCAAATATATTCTGCTCCTGCATCCTGAATTAAAGTAGAAATAAAACTTTTACCTCCAGGTACATACCAGGTTCCTTCTTGAGCAAGACCCACCAAGACCTTCGGTTTAATTTTTTTTAGAATCGCCGCCTTTTTTAAGCTGTCGTATTGATTTGCAATTTGATGAAATTGTTTTTTTGCTTCCTCTTCTTTTTGAAAAAAGTATGACATAAATAACATCCACTCAGCTCTGCCCAGAGGATTGTCCTCCATGAATTCAGAAATGTAGATTAAAGGTATGCCCAGATCTGAAATCTTTTGTTTTGAAGCAGATTTTCCATAGCTGAAACTGAATACCGCATCTGGTTTTAAGGCAATAACTTTTTCCATATCGATACTGCTTTCAGTACCAATGTTTTGAATTTTTTTATCTTTTAATTTTTTCTTAATATTTGGATTGAAGATGTAATCTGCTTCAGAAACAGCGATTATTTTGTCATTCAAATCAAGAAAATCCATGATCGCAATTTGAGTAGAACCTGTGCAGATTACTTTTTCTAAAGGAACAGGAACTGGTATAGCTCCATCTGTTATTTTTGGGATATTTTGATTTTTGGGATAAAGAAGGTAACGAATAGGTTTTTCAGCTCCTTTCCAGGGATTTTTGATGCTTAGAATTTTATATGCTCCGGAAATTTCTACTTTAAAATTTTGAGCATTCCGATTGGATACAGCTGAATAAACCTGTTTATCTGAAGTTGATGGATTCTTTTCTTTACAACAAATTATACTTAGCAATAAAAAACTAAGGGTTGTAATTTTTAGTAAGAATCTCATCGTTCTATCCTTTATTTAACTTTTTTTGCAGAACAGGCCAATTCTTTATCATTGATTCTAAAACTTCCTCGACCAAGTGTAATGGAGTCTCTGAGGTCTGCTTTCAATAAATAAATTTTATCTCCTGTAAAGGAAGAGAGTAGCAATTTTTCATTTTGGATGGTACCTTCAAGAAAAATATCTGTCGAATCTGTTGCTCTTTTTAAAGTAGAGTACACTTTGTTTTTATCCACCGTTAAAGTAAGTTTTGCAGGGATAATTTCTTCAGATTCATCCAATATATCCATTGCCCAGACTCCATTTATATCAAATTTTGGTTTTAACCTTAAATCGATAAATCTATGTCTTTGGCCGTATTGAGCATAAAATTCTATTGGAAACTCTTTTTTCTCTGAGTCGTACCAATAACCTTCGATGATATTAGGTTCACAAAGTAAACGAAGGTATTTTTTCTTGTTGTCAAACCAGGCATACAAAGTATCGCCAATTGTTTTTAAACTGTCAGCTTTTAATATTGATTTACCGTTGATAAACTCAATTGAAAAACCCTTACTGTCTTTTGAATTATTAACAATAAAATTAACCGGTACTTTTTCTGCTAATGAATCCGTTCCGAAAACGAATAATCCTCTCCAGGCTCCCGGAGCAATATGTTCAAACTCGTCTCCTCTTTGGATGGCAAAACATCCGGATAAAAGTAAAACTACAGCACTTAATATTCCAAATTTTGTTAATTTCTTCATGTTACTTTATATGATAATCAAAGTGTTTTATATTAATTTACCCACAACTTCAAATTTTTCGAATACAAAATCTGTATGTGGTGCATCTTTCAATTCTATACTCAAATCCTGTCCTGCCCAATGCTCATAATGCTTGCCATTTCTCCATAACCTACTCTTGCTCACATCGTAGATAAGACCATTGTAGGCTACCCATATTTCTTCACGGTCCTGGCCATTTCTTAGAGCCAATTGATTTTTATTGAACTGTGGTAAATTATCTTCCATGGACAAAATTATCATTCCTTTCAAACAAAGATAAGCCCAAAGAATTAATAACTAATATTTTATTTCACTAAAAAGGCAACTCTGAATACAGAACTGCCTTAATAAAAAAATATTTGGTATAATGTTCACTAGACAAGGGTTTATCCTTTGGATATTTTTCTCATTAGTCCTTCAATAGGGTTGAATGGAAGCTGCTTTGTCATCTTAAAACTCAGATTACTGCTTATCTTATCGAAATAGAATTTTCCATTTTTAATATTGGCATTTAGTTGATCAATAGAATCTAAAAAAAATTTTAGGTTTATCCCTTCTATCTTTATTGGTATAGCCGTCTCAAATATTAAATATTTGTCGAATAGCAATAGCGTTGAATGCCAATTAACCTTTTTGCCTTGAATTGTAAAATAATAGCTTGTCATCCTCAAATAAAATCATAATAATCTGATTTATATTTATTTATCTAATTGATTTAACTTAAAGAACTCAATGATTTTAATAAGTTTTTCTGCATAATTTTTATCGGTTGCATATCCTGATTTCTTTAAACCATATGCCCATTTTTTATAATCTGACCTTTTGTTTTTGCAAAGTTGCTTGTATCTGCCGCCTGACAAAAGTTTACTGTGTTCTCTGTAGCTTTCCCAGGCACTTTCAAAAATTCTAAACATATCAAATCGATCATCGTCTGTATAATTAGCACATCTGCATCCCAAACATTTTGCCTTACACTTAATACCAAAATGGTTGTTTTCTTTAAGGGCTAACCTGCTTTGACCTGCGTTGCTCTCCAATAAACCCTGAGCAAGTGTAATACTGGCTGGAATGTTGAAAATTTCAGCTTCCTCCAATGCAGTTTCTCTATATTTTTTAATGTAGTTCAAACAGGTATTCATCTTTGCATCAATGACCGATTGTGGAATTTTATGTTTCTGGAAATAATTTTGACTGAAAACAACTGACAGGTTTGATAATCCGGCCGCTATTTTCTTTTCCTTCTCTGTTAGCGCAGCTCCTACAGCGGTTGCCTCATTTGCTAAATTTCCAGTCCTCTTCAGGTTCTTGTTTTTTTCAAAAATTTCCTCCCACCACATTTTCTTTGACAATGAGCCGTCTTTAATATTTTCTGTATTTGTTTCGTTTAGCGCTTTTTCAAAACCGGTTGAATCCGAAGAGGGTATCAAACCAAAACTTTGGATAGTACTTTTATTGCCAATACTGATGGCGGTTCTTTCATTACCATAATTATAGAAATAGGCAATTATCCCTATCAAGGTTATTGACACTAAAATACCCCTGCCAACTATTTGTATCTGATTGATTAAAGCGCTCCAATTGTAAGCGGCTATCAAGTTTTTAATGTTCATGATTCACATATTATTTAAGTATGAAGAAATATTTTTGTTGTTTTATATCAATCTTTGATACAAACTTAAAACAATTTGTTTTTAAAAACAAATTGTTTTAATAAAATATTAACATTTTTTAATAAAATGTGAAAAAATCTCCCTTTTGTAGCTTTTTAGTTAATGTTTTTAAAACTTTTTGTTTGTTTTTTGTTTTTTCTGTGCCTGGAGAAGAAAGTTAAAACAGCTTGAGTTTCTGTTTTCCAATATTGGTAATCATGAGACATCTCCGGTCTATTATAAAATACAAGAGAACTATCTATATTTTGCATTAAAGCTTGGTAAAAAATATCCGATTGTTGTACCAGCACTACAGGATCTTTAGCTCCATGTCCGAGATAAATCGGCAACTTCCAGTCTTTGATCCTATATAAAACATTATCCACCTCATGCCATCGTTTTTCATTATATTCATAATTTCCATAATAGGAAACCATGATTTGATCTTTTGGCATCTTGGTTTGATCAAAATCTCCCGACAAAGACGCTACTGCTGAAAATATATCCGACTTGTCCAAAGAAATGAGTGCAGCTCCTCTGCCACCTGTAGAGATTCCTATAATATAATTGTTCTGCTCTCTTGTCAGTAGATTATAATTTTGGTTCAAATAATTTATCAAGGTATCCGTAAACCAAGTTCGCAGAGGATATTTTTTTAAATCTGGTCTGGTTTCCGGAAAAAAAGAAGAGGAATAGACGGATTTGCCCATCTCCGGCATAATCAAATAATATCCCTGTACTCTTGCTAAACTGCAAAGTTCAGGAATTTTTTCACAGCAATCCGTTTTAGGAAAATTATAGCCTTGAAGTATCACTATGTTTCCTTTGTATTCAGATGCTTTTGTAGCTGGGGCAATATCAAGGGCGTGATTGCCAACTTTGATGCTCAAAAAACTATCTAAACCAACAGGATAAATGTTTTTCGTTTCTTGTACTTTGATCGGCTGTTGCTTTTCGTTTTTACAGGATAGGGTAAAAAACAAGAACAGGATGGCAGAAAGGATAATTTTCCACATTTATTAAAGGCGGCAACTTAATATGATAATGTATTAGGATTGATTAGCGGCAATCAAAAGCTCTAAAATATCAATAGCGGCTTTGGCGATGCTTGTGCCTGGACCAAAAACTGCTACCACGCCGGATTCAAATAAATAATCATAGTCTTGTGCAGGGATTACTCCTCCTGCTACGACCATGATATCTTCTCTTCCTATTTTTTTCAAAGCTTCAATAGATTCAGGAACCAGCGTTTTGTGTCCTCCGGCCAATGAAGATAAACCCAGAATATGAACATCATTCTCTGCTGCTTGTCTGGCTGCTTCTTCGGGAGTTTGGAAAAGCGGGCCCATATCAACATCAAATCCTATATCTGCAAAACCGCTGGCAATCACTTTAGCTCCACGGTCATGGCCATCCTGACCAAGTTTGGCTACCATAATTCGAGGACGGCGCCCTTCCATTTCTGCAAATTGATCTGCCAACTTTCTGGCTTTTTCAAAATGCTCATTGTTTGAAATTTCTTTTGAATACACTCCTGAAATTGATCGGGTTGTGGCCTTGTATCGGCCAAATACTTTTTCCATAGCAAAGGAGATTTCTCCCAAGGTCGCTCTTAACCTGGCAGCTTCGACAGCTTTTTCGAGTAAATTGCCTTTACCGTTTTCACATGCTTCAGTTATATCGTCTAAGGCTTTTTGAACGGCTTCCTGATTTCTTTTAGACTTTATTTCGTTCAATCTTTTGATTTGAGATTCACGAACCGCCTTATTATCCACTTCCAGAATGTCAATTGGATCTTCCTTTTCCAATCTAAAAATATTAACTCCTATAATTTTATCCTTTCCATCATCTATTCGAGCTTGCTTTCTGGCAGCAGCCTCTTCGATTCGCATTTTTGGTATTCCGGTTTCAATAGCTTTTGCCATGCCACCAAGTTCTTCAATCTCCTGCATGTGCATCCAGGCACGCTCTACCAATTGTTCTGTCAAATATTCCACATAATAGGAACCTGCCCATGGGTCGATCGCCTGCGTTACATGGCTTTGTTTTTGGATGAATATCTGAGTTTCACGGGCAATTTTTGCCGAAAAATCTGTTGGCAGGGCAATAGCCTCATCAAATGAGTTGGTATGTAATGATTGTGTTCCTCCTAAAACTGCTGCCATTGCTTCGATACAGGTTCTGGCAACATTATTAAATGGGTCCTGCTCTGTCAAACTCCAGCCAGAAGTCTGACAATGAGTTCTAAGCATCAGTGATTTTTCATCTTTGGCCTCAAAATCTTTAACAATCTTGGACCAAAGGATTCTGCCGGCCCTCATTTTGGCGATTTCCATAAAATGATTCATGCCTATTCCCCAGAAAAAAGAAAGTCTCGGAGCAAACTCGTCGATATTCAATCCTGCTTTAATTCCTGTTTTGATATATTCCAAGCCATCGGCCAAGGTGTAAGCCAATTCCAGATCTGCTGGTGCCCCTGCCTCGTGCATGTGGTAACCGCTGATAGAGATAGAATTAAATTTGGGCATATTTTTAGCCGTATATTCAAAAATATCAGCGATCAATTTCATGGATGGTTCTGGCGGATAGATATAAGTGTTTCTAACCATGAACTCTTTGAGAATGTCGTTCTGAATCGTACCGCTCAATAAAGATTTATCAACACCTTGTTCTTCTGCTGCAACGATAAAAAAGGCCATCACAGGAATAACGGCACCATTCATTGTCATAGAGACAGACATCTCATTCAAGGGAATCTGATCAAAAAGCAGTTTCATATCTTCCACACTGTCAATAGCCACTCCGGCTTTTCCGACATCCCCTACTACCCTTTCATGATCTGAATCGTAGCCCCTGTGGGTAGCCAAATCAAAGGCTACAGAAAGTCCCTTTTGCCCGGCTGCCAGATTTCTTCTGTAAAAAGCATTGCTATCCTCAGCAGTAGAAAAACCTGCATATTGTCTGATAGTCCAGGGCTGAATGCTGTACATCGCCGGATAAGGTCCGCCGATAAATGGTGCTTTACCCGCGCCGAAATGGTGAAACCCATTGTCTTTGATGTCTTCCTCGCTGAAAGCATTTTTTAAAACAATCTGTTCTGCCGTTTCTCCGATAAATTCTGGTGAAACAACTTTTACCTCACTATATTTTGATGCTTTGCTTATGTCTATTTTGGAAAAATCCGGCATTTTATCTTTGAATTTCTATTTTAAAAATTACACTCCGTCTCCACGAAGTCTTCTGAAACGTTTTCTGGCCTCCACGGTAAAGGTGCTGCCACTATACTCCATGAGGATCCTTTGGTAAAGCTCCATGGCTTTATTGTTATCTTTTAATTCTGTTTCATATATTTCTGCCAATTTAAAAAGGGCATTATCCACCAAAATACCGTCTTTGTACTCCTCGGTAATTTTTGTCAACTGCTCTGCCGCTTTTTCGAACTGTCTTTTTTTGATAAACACCTTTGCTTTTGCCAGGTAAACATCATCACCAAGGCCATGAGTCGGAAATCGGATCAATAGACTATCCAAAGCGCTAAAAGCCTCTACAAATCTGTTTTGGAAAATCAACAAATCTGCCTGAGCATAATAACGCATACTTTCAGCAGTGGAATCCAGATTAAAATGTTCCATGATAAAAACAGAAACATCTATAGCGTCGTTGGAAATCAGCTCAGAAGTCGATCCCTTCAGAACATTGAGTTGTTCCTGTGCCCAATCAAAATCTCCCTTATAGTAAGATAATTTAGCATTTTTATACCTGGCCATTTCTCCCATTGGGGCATCCTTCATCTCCTTATCTACTTGAGAGTAAAGTAAAGAAGATTCCCAAACCTCTCCTAGAATCAAATAATAATCTCCCAATTTGATTTTGGATTCATTCAGCTGATTTCTGTCCAACATAGGAATGTTGATAACCTCTTCCATAATCTTGACAGCTTTCACACAATTATTCAGGTAAAAAGCTTCCAAATCCGCCAGCTCCTGCATGATTTTGGATGTCTTTCTCCCTTTGCCAAATTCTGTTAAAAAGTCTTCATAATCCTTTTCCAAAGATTTGATTTCAGCTTCTGTGTGAGCAAAACCTGCTGTTAATTTTTCTCTTTTGGTGGCCAGCAATAACTGTTTTGAATCGGCATAATAGAGATTGTCCGAACCTTTTTCGTTGAGCAGGTATTCAAAGGCTGAGATAGCGGCATCGTATTGTTTTTCATTGATAGCTGTTTGTGCCAACTTAAAAACTCGGGTTCCATTTTCGTCCATTCTTTTGTCGAGCGCTTTAACCTGTTCCAGGGCACTTTCGAAATCACTTTCCTGAATGTAAACCCAGATAAGCATTTCGGGATAAATCAGATTGACAGCGTTTTTCTGCATTCTCTGATACAACTGTTTTTTTAGCTCATCGAAGCTGCCCGTCATCTCCGGCAAATATCTTTGAAGATAAGCCTGTATGTTGGTCATCCTGGTTGGCATCACATCTAAGGCGTTCAGATAATTGTCCACCATCTTGGCAACATCTCCTTTCAGGTTGCTTATTCCGGCCATTTCGTAGGCAAAAACGTGTTTTTCTTTGAGTAGTTTTTCTCCCTTTTCGTAGGTCTCAAGGGCATAATCGTACTTTTTCTTATTACTAAAGGCTGTTGCCAATTTGATAATCTGTATTTGATTTTCAGTCAACAACTTAACCGCTTTGTCAAATTGTTCTTTGGCGTCAGAGCTTTTGCTTTTTCTTTCAAACAGCATTCCTAAATCGACATACCTGTCTAATTTTTCAGGGGTAGTTTTGATAGCTTTGCGAATCATTTTATCTGCGTCGTCGAATTTTTCCAGATCAAGCAGACAAGTCAAATATCTTTCATAGAAATAGTCGCTAACTCTGTCCGCCTCATGCAGGTCTTTGAAACATTCAGCAGCCTTTTCCAACTCTCCGTTTTTATAATATTCCAAGCACAAACGCGACTTTTGAGCAATATTGTTTTGTGCTGCCAGAGATTGAAACAGCAGAAAAGCGATAGAGAAGATAAGATATTTTAAATGGGAGTTGCTCACTTATATTGACAGCTATTTAAATGATTGATTTACTAATTTACGTCTATTTCCTAAAAATGTTGTTGAAAAGACTTTGAATAATAAAAAATTAACGCAAAAGGCCCCCAATTAGTTATAATCAGAGGCCTTAATATTATAATAATAGTTTTTTAGAAAACGATTCCTATTCTAAGTGAAATGTTGTGAAAACCAGTACTTGCTTTATTATCAGTATAAGTAACAGGTACTATAGAAGAATTAAATAATTGGTTTTTCTTAACAGCATCAATCAACTGATAGTTGTAATAGATGCCACCAATCAATCTCAATCCGCCTTCATCATTTGGAGACCACTCCACACCGGCACCAGTACCAATAGCCAATTGAATTGGGAAAACATCCTTATAAATATTTTCACCCTTTACTGCTCCATCAGAAAAATATGTAGCTGAATTTGGGTCGCTTGGCTTGGGTGCGTTTACAGTAGCTCTAGCAGAAACAGGTACCATCACTGTAGCAATTGGCAAATGGAAAAAAGCACGCATATAACTTTGTCCTAGTTCATTGGTTCTGAGTTTCAAACCAACTGGTAATTCAACATAGCTTATATTGTATTTGATGGTTGTACCGGGAGCAAGGTGAAGGTTTTCTCCTGTATTGGCAGGTGGGGTTGTTTGATTATAAGAATATGCTGTATTATCCAAGGTTGAATTTGGCAATAAAACGCCACCATTGTCATATAATAATTTTCCACCCTTTGCGACAGCGAAGTTTGCTCCGAAAGTGATAGCATAATTTTCTTTTTCTGAGAAATATTTTTCCATTTCAACACCAAAAGCAAAATTCATATTGGCGCCGTCAGGTTTTACCTTTTTATCGTTGCTGTTCATAAAGGAAACGCCCGGATCGATATGAACTCCAAACTTAAAACTTTGTGCATAAGCAGATACTGAAACAGTAAGAATTGCCGTTAGTAGAGAAATTTTACGTAGCATAGGATTGTTTTTTTTGATTTTTAAATTGACTAAGAAATTTTAACTTAGTTTTGTATATAATTGTTTAATACAAAAGTACTGAATTTTCTATTATGAAATATCGACTGTCTATTTTAAAATATTCATTGCTGGTTTTTTTAATGACAAGCCTTTTCTCCTGCAGCAACTCACAAAAGTCCAGAATTAAATACAAGCCGGATGTAAGTGATATTAAAACAGAAGTTGAAATTTTACGCTTTGACAAAGATCTTGCTGCTTTGGATTCTTCAAACATAGAGCAGGGTTTAGAAAAATTGCAGGAAAAATACGGCGTTTTCCTAAAAACCTATTTCGTTGAAC
>JBILRD010000341.1:0-3231 GCA_044372845.1 Saprospira sp.
AAATTTTCGGCAATTTCAGCCCAAAAAGCTTCAGGGTTTTCAATGCTATTTTGATATACTTTTTGATATTCTTCAAAACTATTGATCTGATAGGGCTGTTTCATATTGGTAAATAATTTGAAAACGAATTTACAAATTATTGTCGAGGGAGAAAAGTCTTCAATAAATAGTGTTAAATTTGTACAATAAAATCTTACAATTCTATGTTGACAAATATGTTAGCCACCTTTGGATTATCTTTTGCTGTATTATTTGTAGCCATCGTTTTGATGAACATCCGTTATATCTTTAAAGGTGAACCATTCAGAGGGTCTTGTGCCCAGAACAATCCAATGTTGAAGAATGAGATTGGAGATTGTCAAATGTGTGGAAGAAAGTCAGATGAAGCTTGTAAAATGCCTGAAGTTCATTAGTTCTACCAACCCTTTTGCTCCATAAGCTTTATTCTGTTCCCTTCGATTTTAAAAACTTGAGAGCCAATATTAAAGATCTCTCCCTCTTTCCTGTTTTTCAAGTCGATGTAACTGTCATTGAGGGTTAATACTCTTCCCCCGGTTATTCTGGCGATATACAAGTAATGAATATGAACATCTCCATTTTTTGGGGTTCCGCAAATAACTATATCAACGGGTTTATTGCCTTCTGCAATTTTCTTCAATAAGGTCAAATCTCTAACAGGTGAAAAATTGTCAGCTATCAAAACAGCTCCTTTTGCTTCAGGAGATTTTCTAAATGCGTACATGACAGCCTCCAGGTCATTTTCCGGAGCTTTACCGCCTTTACCGGCAAGCATACAATCAAAAGCTTTTTTCTCAATATCTGAATACTTGCTAGAGCGTATAAAGTAGGTTCCGCCTGTATTTCCAATAGGTCCGTCTGGTGATTGATTACCATCGTTAAAAAATACAAAATTTCTGGGATGGAGACTATCCAAATTATCTTTCAAATACATTAAGGTTTGAGTAAGATATGGATACATACTTCCTGTTAAATCTTGAACAAAGACAAAATCTTTCCATCTAATGCCATTGCTGTTTAGGGTTTTAAGAACAACAGAATCGTTGGTAATTTTAGAAATTAGTTCTTTGGCTGGTTTTGATTCAATTGATGCATCAGGATCAGGAATTTCCTTTTCGATGATTGTTTCAATTTTTACTCTTTTGGTAACATATTGCTTAGGTCTCCCTTTGGCGGGTTCTTCAAACCTTTTACCATTTTTTCTTTTTTCAGGATCGGCGTGTAAATAATAACCTGTCCATTGTTTTTGGTCTTCCCATTTTACAATTTTCTCTTTGATAATTTTGGTAGGAACAGCTTGTTTATAAGAACTGACGATGGTTTTGACTTTTTCAATTTCTTCGTTTGTAGTTAAAATTTTTGAAGCAGGATCATCTACTCTTCTGTCCATCACTGTATTGATAATTTCACCTTCTTTGGTAGAAACTCGATGAGGTTTGATGTAAATTACAAATCCATGGAAGTAATTATTGGCAGCTTTTAAATCTTTGGCACCCTCCTGAGCTATTAACTTCCATTCAATCAGATTACTTTTAAAAGCCTCTGGAAAATATTTTCTCAACATTTCAAAGCGTTCACGATTCAAACCAATCTGATCAAATTTTTTCTCTTGTACAAATACAGTGTATATCAAATCAATTCTTTCGACAATAGTATCACTGATATCCTCTAATAGTTTTTTATTGACATCTGTGAAAATAAATTCAGCATAACTCATTGGAAAATATAAGATATAATCACTTTTTCTGGATTCGTCGAATCGATCAATTTTCGTAATAGGAAGCTTAGAAAGAAAGTCCGGACTGACTACCAAAGAATCAGATTGAGCTAAAGTTAATTTTGCAAAAAATAAGAGTGAAAATAATATTACTCTAAGTCGCATGGTTTGTAAATTTTATCCTGAACCAATAATTTAACAATATATAGAATGTTAACGATTTGACCATAAAAAATAGAAAAAAGACTGTTGATTATGTTTAAGTTCACAATACTTCAAATTGCTTTTTAATAATTTATATTTTATTCTCATTGCAAAAATAAAACCAAATCTCAAGCTTATGCAAGCTATTAAAATTGTGAAGTAAGGGGTAGCTTATGTTAGGATTCTTAATTTCTATTTGATTCAGTCTGAGGTGAATAATTTTTAAACAAAAAAAGTCGCTCGAAAGAAATCCGGGCGACTTTTATATAATCAATATTAAACATTAATCGTTAAAACAGAAGTTGCCTGACTTCGTCAAAGTCTCAGCAATTTGTCTTCTCAAAGTTTTAGTATTAATAAATTCATGTTTAGTAAAACGCTTGATAGCCATCATTAACATTTTCAAACTATCTCCTTCTGCCCAGGCTGCAGCTACGTTTTTTGAATGTATCGCGACACGTTCCATAGCATCGTTGATATATACCTTTGTGATAGCTACTCTGTCTTTTACAAAATCTTCTCCTTTAACTGCAGCAAGTTTTTGACAACGTAAGATGGCTGACTCACAAAGATAGATTTCAGACATTATATCAGACATATTTAATAAAATCTCCTGTTCTTTTTGAAGTTCCATCATTAAATTTTGAACGGTCATACCAGCTACTGCAAGGAAACATTTTTTCATGTTTTTGACATAATTCATTTCCAGTTCCATAAAACCAGTAGGCTCATTTCCAAAGCTGGGCATAGAAGCCATTTCTTTTTGAATAGCCATAGCTGGGCTCATCAAGTCAATTTGACCACGCATCGCTTTTTTCATCAGCATGTCAACACTCAACATTCTATTGATTTCATTAGTGCCTTCAAAAATTCTGTTGATACGAGAATCTCTGTAGACCCCAGCCATAGGTGCTTCTTCGGAATAACCCATACCTCCATAAATCTGAACACCTTCATCTGTTACATAATGTAGACATTCAGACCCGCGCACCTTCAAAATAGCACATTCTATAGCATACTCCTCAGCCGCTCCTAAAAGAGCATCTGCTAATGATTTACCTTCCTCTTTTAATCTTTTCTCTTCTTGATCAATAGCACGTCCAGCTCTATGAAGTGCAGCTTCTGTAACCCATGTCATGATAGTCTGTTCCGCAATTTTGTGTTGAATCGCTCCGAAAGAGGAAATGGATACTCCAAATTGCTTTCTTTCATTGGCATATTGAATAGAATGATCAATTACTATTTTGCATCCGCCTAAAACGCCTGCAGCAAGTTTGATTCGGCCTATATTC
>JBILRD010000340.1:0-3231 GCA_044372845.1 Saprospira sp.
TGGAGCCACCAGCAATTAAAGTTTGAATTGATTGGTATGTTACAGGAACTGTTGCTAGAACAGTGGTAGGAGCACCTGTTGTGCCATCCCATACTCTAGCGTTAAAAGTTCTGGTTGCATTGGTTGTAAATGCTCTGCCAAACCCGAAATAAGCACCTTTTAAGTGTGTATTAGTGCCTGCATAGGTATATTTGTCAGCCTTAGCAAGGTCTCCATATCCATTATGACCTGCTAAGTATCCCCATGAGCCACTGGCACGATATATTCTGGCAGTGTCTGTAGCAATATCATAGTTTGAAATTGTATCACATCCTGAAATACCCGTTGTAAAACTAAATTGAGTAGAAGTAGGGGCCGTTCCACAACCATTTGAAGCTGTTACTCTCCAATAATAGGTAGAACTTGGTGATAAAGCAGCAGAATTATAATTAGGAGTGCTCAGACCTGTCGCCTGATCCACAATGGGTGTCATACTAGGATTGCTTGAAATACCGATAGCATAAACAACACCAGTTCCCGTTGCTGCCGTCCAAGAGAAAGCAGTTGGGGTATTCACATTGGTTGCTGCATTGGCAGGACTTAATAAAGTAACAGTTGCCGGAGCTCCAGAACTGATAGTTAGAGTCAGAGAAACTGTTTTGGTCCCACTTGTACTATTTCCTGTTAGCGTAAGGTTATAAGTACCAGTTGCAATAGAACCTGTTCCAGAAATTGTAAGAGTCGTGCCATTTCCTGGAGTTAAAGGATTTGTACCAAAGGTTGCTGTTCCTCCGGCTGGTACACCAGTAACACTTAACGTTATTGGATTTGCAAATCCACCAATAGCGGTGGAAGTTATGTTGAAAACAGCATTATTTGGCGGACAAACACTGACTGAGGTATTGGTAACAGATAGTGTATAGTCAAATGTTGATGCTATGATGGTAAAGTTATTATTCGAAATGTCAAAGAAGTTTCCTCCCGCACATCTTACCATTACTCTGGCAGTTGTTGAAGGTGTATTTGGAACTGTGATTGCTTGTGTCCCGTCATTAGGGGTATTCGCAAGAACAACAGTGTATGTTAATCCTCCATCTGTAGAAATTAAAATATCAACATTGGCACAGCTAACTGGTGCATTGGTCGTGCTGGCAACATTCCATGTTACGTTTTGTGTAGTTGCTCCAGTCCAGGTTATACCAGTTGCACTAGGCACAGTAACAGAAAAAGGACCAGAAGTATTCGTTACCGACACCGTAGAATTGGCAAATTCGGTACATCCTCCACCAGTAGCATTATCGCGAACAGTAACTCTGAAATTCATAGTTCTGGTAACTGTAGGCAATACTTCCCAAGTATATGGACCATTTGCGGCAAGTGAAGTCAGGTTTGGAAAATATCTTGTAGTATTTGTTGTAGGATTAAAAGATCTGAAATTCGCTCCTGCAGTTGCTGTAGCAGAAGGGGAAGTTGTTGCTGTACCAGTATTTGTTTGTTCCCAACAGTATGTTAAGGTATTAGTTGCATTCGGATCTGTTCCGGTAGCTGTAAGGAAGAATGGTGTACCCTGAGGAACAACTACTGTTGCTGCATTGGCTGTTACAGATGGATTACTGTTGGAAAGGGCAGTTTTTACAGGACAAGTATGTCCAGCACCAGTTATAAATGCACCCATCTCTTGTAAACTGATGGTATGGAAATAGTCATTACTGTTTGATTGAACATTTGAGGGATTACAAATACCAGCATAAGCCATTATTGTAGATCCACTTCCAGGTTCCATTGATGTAGTTGTATTTGTGTTTCCTGCACAAGATCCATCATCACTATTATTAAATGTATGATTGCAACCAAATTGATGGCCCATTTCATGAGCTACATAGTCAATGTCAAATGGATCACCTACTGGAGATGGACTACCTGTAACACCTCTGGCTTTGCCTGTAGCATTACATACAGAACCTAGCTGTGCAATTCCACCGCCACCAGTACTGAAAACATGTCCAATATCATAATTAGCCCCACCAATAACAGTTGTTAAATTGGTTTGATTCTGATTCAACATGGTAGCCCCATTATTATTGGTATATGGATCTGTAGTGGCATTTGTATAAATAATCAAATTATTATTGGCAACAATATTCATTCTAATAGCCATCTCTCTACCATAAACTGCATTGATACGATTCATGGTCGTTACTTGTGCAGATAGGGCCAGCGCAACTGTACCTCCGTGGAATGCAGTATACTCAGCAGTTGCCGCTAAGGCTAATCTATAGGTTCTTAATTCACAAGAACCATACATTGCTTTTAGATCCGGTTGGTGATTTTGATCGATACTTTTATAATTTTCAGATACAGAGCATTCGAAATTTTTATTGATGCTTGCTCTAAAGTCTTTTTTGTGATAAACAATATAATGTTCCATGTCACCACCGCCAAAGCGATATGGATCTATGTAAATTGTTGATTCTCCTGGAATCATAATCATGGCATGAAATCCTTGTAATGTCAAATCAAATCTTACCATAATATTTTTATCATCAACTGCATATCCTGCATATGTTGTTATATCAGGAAATTTAGCTGCCAATTCCGGATCCATTATTGGAGATTCAACAATGTCAAATGTTTTTAAACTTCCATCTGGCATTGGTAACTCAAGGTAAGTTTTTGTATATTGAGCTACAGGTGTAAACTCCATTGGAGCGATTCCAATAACTGTTTTAAGTTGATTCAGATTTAGTTTGAAAGTTTTATATTGAGTAGGAAGAATGTACCTGGTTCCTGTTACTGGTATTTCTTTTTCAGAAACAGCAGACCATAATGATTCTTCAACAAATCTTTTTTGAGAATAAAGACTTAGTGTTGAAAATAGAAAAACCAATAATGGTAAAAAAGCATTTAAGGTGATTTTTGTTCTCATTTTGTAGATTGATTTTGGCCAAATTATATTTCGGATATTAAAATATATTATCGTAAAGATACTTTAATTGCACTTAAGAAAAAAAGATTATTATTTTTTATGTCAAAAACTTACTAATTCAACTTTTAGATGAACCCAAAACATTAAATAAATTAAATAGTTTATGAATGGAATAATCAATCTTGGATTTTTAAAACTTGGAATTAAGCAAGTAAATTTAAAAGCTATTAGAAATGAATATGGAGTTATGGTAATGATTTTATTAGATCATTTTTAAGGACTTCTGCCAATTTCTCTCTAACCAGATAGTGTCCATCTTCCACCAT
>JBILRD010000342.1:0-3230 GCA_044372845.1 Saprospira sp.
ATGAGTGATTTTGCAGCATTTAATTTTATAATTGATGAAATGGTATCTGATTTTAAAGCTTCTGTAAAATGATCCTCTGCCTCTTTGAAATTATTGAGATGCTCATAAGCAAGCGCCAGCTTAGCGTTAGCCTCTGGAGTGTTTTTGTATTTAATGGCTCTTTCATAATATTTCACTGCTTTTACATACGCTAAATCCTCGGTAGCAGCATCACCTTTTGTAATGTTTGTTGAGTAACAAGCTGAGAGTAGCAGGATTATCATTAAAAAAGACAGACTTTTTAGAATAATATTTTTCATATCCAATATTTTTTAATTTGATCAAATTGAAGATTGTTTTCTAGAAATACCTTGGTGACTTGAATCGGGCATTCCTCATCAGAATATCATAACCTAACATAATTTCATGGGTAGTTCCACCATATACTCTTAGATAATCAGGAGTAGACAAATCAAAAGCATAGGCTATTCTTAAAGATTCTATGGGCCTAATCTCAATCATAGCAATTGCTGCAGCATTTGTTCTATAGCCTAGAGTAACAAAAACAATATCTCTTACACCTGCAGTCACACTTAAATCGGCCTGAAATGGTGCGTTAACAACATACTTCGTTAAAAAAGAAGGCTTTATCATGTAGTTTTTTATTTTAAAAGCATAAGCTCCTGAAATGAAATAATGCCTTCTCCACCAAGAAGATTTATCTATATCAACATTAAAATCATAGTCTTTGTCATAAACCCAAAGAGTTGGAATGGATGCTCCAAAGTAAAAATTTTCACCATGCAAATAAGCTCCAAATCCAAATTTAGGTATCATTACAGATCTCACATTATTATCAAATTCTGTATCATCATTATCCCAAACCAATAAATCTTCTAACTTGGCATTGTAATAGGAGACACCAGCTCTGACACCTAAACCCAGTGCAATTTTTTTATTAAACCTTATGTGGTAAGCATAGGTGGCAAATATTTCATTTAAAGCACTTACTCCAATGTGATCAGAGACGACTTGTAATCCAAGACCCATATTGTCATTGATCAGAGGAATATCAGCAGAGAACATTCCTGTTCTTGGAGCTCCTGAAATGGTAGTCCATTGGTGACGATACATAGCCGTAAATCTTGTGTATTCATTACTTCCTGTGTAGCCGGGATTCCAGTAAAACCCATTAAATAAATAATGGCTCATTTGTAATTCTTGTTGTCCGAAACTTATCTTAGATAGTAGAAACAGACCTATTACTATCAGAATTTTTTTCATGATATATAGTATTATATTGTGAATGTATTTTCTCATTTTATTTGAGGGGCCATCATCTGACAGCCCCCCAAAATTTTATTATCTTCGAATGTCCACATGACCTTTTAAGATTTTATCTGAGCCATTTTTAGCATAGACTAATATTGCAAAGTAAGTACCCTCTGGAAGTTCATTACCATTTTTATTTAAGCCTTCCCACTTTACTGTTGTGTTGTTATAACCATTTAAGGCTAGAAGTTCCTCTCCCCATCTGTTGAAAATATACAATGTGTTATCAGAAAAATATTCGATATTTCTAATCACAAAAATTTCATTTTTACCATCCGTATTAGGAGAAATACCTTCAGGCATTATTGGATCTGATGGGCCTGGACTCAATAGTGTAATTGTTTCTATTACTACGCATCCATTATTGTCAGTAACAGTAAGGGTATATTCACCCGCTGCAACTGTTGATAAGTTGGCATCATTAGAACCATTGGACCAATTGTATGTGTAAGCTGGTACACCCCCATTAACATTTGAAATAACAGCACCATCACTTGCTCCAAAGTCGGAAACGTTATAACCATTTCCATAAAGAGGGCTTTCTAGATCTAAAGAAAGTACTACATCATTATTTTGAATATTAAATGTTTGACTTGCTGTACATCCATCAGAACTTGTTACTGTTACCTGGTAAATACCATTGGATAAATTATTTATTCCCTGTGAGCTTGCTCCATTTGACCAATTGTAACTTAGAGGGTAAGTTGCATTGTCAACTATCAAAGCTATACTTCCAGTATTCTGTTGATAACAAATATTATTGATAATAAATGCTTCAATGTTGATAGGCCTGTTATTCTGTATTATCTCAGCCTGAAAAGTACCCTGACAATTTTTATTATCCGTTACTGTCAAAGAATATATACCTGAATTCAAAGCAATAATATCTTCAGAAGTCGATCCATTTGACCAGTTAAAGTAGTATGGTGAAGTACCACCAGATACAGTTACATCAACAGCTCCATTCGATAAACCACAGGTTGCTGTATCTAAAATTGCAACTATCTGAATGGAATCCGGTTGGTTCAAAATTACATTCCCACTGACAACCTCACAGCCATTTTGATCAGTCACTGTCACTGTATATGATCCAGCAGAAAGACTAGATGCTGTATCAATTACAGAACCATTTGACCAGAGATAGTTATAACTTCCAGTACCACCAAAGACTGATACAAAAAGAACACCATTTTGATAACCGTAACAACTTACATCACTTACAATTCCAATACTTGTTAATAGCTCTGCAGGATTAAACAAATTCACTGAATCAACATCTGAACATCCATTTGCATCTGTACCACTTACGGTATATATACCAGCAGACAAATTATTTACACCTACTCCTGAAAGTCCATTTGACCAACTAAAGCTATATGGTCCTACCCCGCCATTAGCAATTGCCTCTGCTTGACCGTCACTAGCTCCAAAACATGAAATATCTTCCCCGTTATAATTGGATATCACACTGGCAGTAATTTCAAATGGTTCTTGAGGTTGATCAATAGAAAAATTAACAGTATCTAAACAATTATTAGCATCATAAACAGTCACAGTATAATTTCCAGCAGCCAAACCTGTAGCAATTGGTCCTGTAAAACCATTCACAGACCATATATAACTGAAGCCCTGAGTTCCACCTATTGCTAAGATTGTTGCTTGACCTGTCATTTGACCATTACATAGTACATTTTGGGTCGAACTGATTGTTGCTGTTACAGTGCTTGGTTGTGTAACCGTCACACTCGCTGTAGCAGAACAACCATTATCATCCGTTGTGGTAACAGTGTAGCTTCCAGCTGCAAGACCTGTCGCTGTCGCAGTCGTCTGGCCATTTGACCAGTTGTAAGTATATGGTGATACGCCTCCGACCGGACTTACTGTCGCAGCTCCATCGCTACTACCATGACAAGACACTT
>JBILRD010000343.1:0-3219 GCA_044372845.1 Saprospira sp.
AGAATCCTCTGCAGTTCCGTAGTCATAAGCCCACCCTGCTCCTGCAGTAAAGGTATGATAGCGTAACATATCTAAAACGCCGACTTCTGGAATGGCTACCTTCATCAAGTCTGGACGTTGGGTCATGGTCGAAGCCACTAGCAAACCACCGTTAGATCCGCCATTGATGGCCAGATAATCAGAGCTGGTATATTTTTCCTGAATTAAAAATTCAGCTGCCGCAATAAAATCATCAAAGACATTTTGTTTTTGCATTTTGGTTCCGGCATCATGCCATTTTTTGCCGTACTCTCCGCCACCGCGTAGATTGGCAACGGCATAAACTCCACCGGCTTCCAACCATACCGCATTGGAAACACTGAAAGCAGGAGTAAGGCTGACATTAAATCCACCATAACCATATAGAATAGTAGGATTTTTACCGTTAAGTTTAATACCTTTTTTGTAGGTGATGATCATAGGAATTTTTGTGCCATCCTTCGATTTATAAAACACTTGTTTTGATTCGTAATCACTGCTTTTAAAATCAATTTTTGGAGCGCGATACAATTCCGATTTACCATCTTGCGGATTGAACTTGTAGATATTTCCTGGAGTATTGTAATTGGTAAAGCTGTAATACAATTGTTTTTCTGCTTTTTTACTGGAAAAACCAGAGGCGGTTCCAATTCCCGGCAGTTCCACTTTTCGAACTAATTTTCCGTTGTAATCGTATTGCTCCACTCTTGTGGTGGCATCTACCATATAGCTGGCAAAGATATATCCGGATCCAATACTTGGTTCCAGTACAAATTCCTTTTCCGGAATCAGATCTTTCCAGTTTTCAGCTTCCGGTTTTGATGCATCTACAGTTACAATTTTTTGATTTGGAGCATTGCGATTGGTAGCAATGAAAAGTTTACTACCCTGATTATCCAAGACATAACTGTCAAATTCAAATCCTTTAATTACAGAGACAATAGGAGCGTTGGCCTTGCTGAGGTCCTGGATGTACATTTCATTTCCTGAAGTAGATTCAGCAGCTGTAATGACCAAATATTTTCCATCTTCCGTTACAGAACCACCGATATAGCGTCTTTTTTGATTGGCTGATGCTCCAAAAATGACCTTATCTTCTTTTTGACTAGTTCCCAATTTATGGTAATAAAGCTTGTGCTGATCAGTTTTTGCTGATAATTCACTGCCTTTTGGTTTGTCATAGCTGGAATAATAAAAACCTTCATTTCCTTTCCATGCCAATCCGCTGAATTTTACATCCAACAAAGTATCTTCAATCACCTTCTTAGTTTCAGTGTCAATGACGATTACCTTTCTCCAGTCGCTGCCACCTTCAGAAATCTGGTAGGCTGCGATTTTACCATTGTCAGAAAATTCGATACCGGCAAGGGAGGTGGTACCATCTTTGGAAAAAGTATTGGGATCAAGAAAAACTTCAGCCTCTTTGCCTTCTTTCTGAGCATAAAGAACGTATTGGTTTTGTAAACCGTCATTTTTGTAAAAATAGCTAACACCGCCTTCTTTGAAAGGAGCTGATACTTTTTCATAATTCCATAGTTTTGACAACCTGTCTTTAATCTTATTTTTGAATGGAATTTTATTTAGGAAATCAAAGGTAAATTCGTTTTGTTTTTTGACCCATGCTTCAGTCTCGGCACTACGGTCATCTTCCAACCAACGATAGGGGTCAGCAACCACCTGACCAAAAAAAGTATCTGATACTAAACTGTCTTTTCTCGTGTCGGGGTATTCGAAACTCATTGGAGCTTGTTTTTTGTTGTTACAGGAGGCAAGTAAACTTATTCCTGCAAAAAGGAAAATAATTTTTTTCATATTATTAGGTTTGATTTTGAGCAAAGATAGCTAATTCCAAAAACGGATTGAAATTATTTGTGTATTTTGAATTCAATTTCAATCTCTGCGGTAAAATATACTTAGGATTATTAACCGCAGAGAACACAAAGATTTTCACAGAGAACCACAGAGACTAGGATTAAAACCAAGACCTCAATATGGTGTTAGTAGCCCAGGGTTAAAACCCAGGTCTCACCTTGGTGTTCAAAATCAAAAGACTAAAGTCATTTTAATTTTTTGAATTTATTCGAAAAATATAAAAGAACCAAGTCGAGCAGGTGGTTTCAACCCCTGCTAAAAGAGCCCAGGGTTAAACCCGGGCCTCCGTTTGGTGTTGGAATTAAAAGTTTAAATGATTTTTTTATTAAAACAGCTTCTAAATAATCAATTTGTGATACAATCATTTTTTCATATATTAGCTCGATAATAGAAAATTTTGGAACTGATTATTGTTTTCTGTTGTTCAAAAAAATAAAATTAAATTGTTCAAAAGATGAACGAACAAATACTATTAAAGCAATTTGAAATGCTACCAGACTCTTTAAAAAAAGAGGTACTGGATTTTTTAGGTTATTTATTACAGAAGTATCAACAAAAACCTCAAAAAGAGGATAAAAAGAAACCTAAATTTGGCAGCGCCAAAGGAAAATATACTCTAACTCCTGATTTTGATGAACCTTTGGAGGATTTAAAAGAATACATGTAAAATGAAACTTCTTTGGGATACCCATACCTATCTTTGGTTTTCTTCAGGAAGCAATGAAATTTCTGATAATCTCAAAAAACTTATCAATCGTGATGATACTGAAAATTACATTAGTATTGTCAGTATATGGGAAATGACCATTAAAATTGGATTGGGTAAACTTATTATCAAAGGAGATTTAAGTGATGTTTGGAATGATATGGCAGACAATGGACTAATTGTCATTCCTTTGGAATATAGTCATCTCAAGGTTTATGAAAAATTACCACTTATCCACAGAGATCCTTTTGATCGAATTATTGCATCGATATCTATAGCTGAAAATATGAACCTAATAGGCAAGGATAGTATTTTTGATCAGTATTTTGAACATAGCCCAGTCAAAAGAATTTGGTAATCTTTTTGTATAAAATAGGCTTCCCTAAAGTAGCTATTTTTTGTTAATAAATCATTAGAGAAACACAATTCCCAAAGCCCTCGGAATGTGTACCTCTGTGAATTTTTCTGCGCTCTCTGTGGTAAAATATACTTAGGATTATTAACCGCAGAGAACACAAAGATTTACACAGAGAACCACAGAGACTAGGAAAAAACCAGATCTCCATTTGGTGTAGGTATTAAAAAGACTAAAGTCATTTTAATTTTTTGAATTTATTCGAAAA
>JBILRD010000344.1:0-3215 GCA_044372845.1 Saprospira sp.
CAGATCATCTGATTTCATAACAAGCTCTTTTTGTTTTAAAAAAAGGACTATTCGACGCTGAATAGTCCTTTTTCCGCTTTGTGACAACAATCACCAACAAATCCAAGTTTTGGTTTTATTTTTGTAGCAATATCGATTAAAAAATATTAAATAAATCTTAATTATGAAAAATCTTATTCTTCTTTTTATGTTCAGCATTGGGTTCTTGACAATTTCTTGCCAAACCAATTCTCAAAAAAATAATGAGGGTAAAAAATCTGATAATGCCAACTCTAAAACCAAAGTAATTTCTGAAGTATTGGCTCCTGAAGAATTTATTGCTAAACTACAATCAAGCAATGGCGGACAATTAGTAGACGTCCGAACTCCTGAAGAATTGAATGAAGGAAAAATTGAAAATGCTCAAAATATAGACTTTTATGCCAATGATTTCAAATCAAAAATTGAAGCCTTGGACAAATCAAAACCTGTTTTTGTTTATTGCAGATCTGGTGGAAGAAGCGCTAAGGCAGCAAATATTTTCAAAGAAGCCGGATTCAAAGAAATTTATGACCTTCAAGGAGGGTATATGAACTATAGCTCAAAATAAGCAACTTGTTTTGAATTAAATCAAAGAACCTTTGTCTATTCTTACAATTCTATATCCTTCAATTCCCTCTAATCCAACTTTATTATTGCTGGCGAATAGAATTGTGGTAGAATTATTTTTATGAATATTACTAAGAATCTCCATATAAGATGTAGAGGATTCTTCATCAAGATTAGACAAAGGTTCGTCTAATATTAAGATAGAAGGTTTATTGATCATAGCTCTGGCCAAAGCAATTTTCTGGTATTCTGCTTTGCTTAATTCCTCTGCTTTGGACAATAACTTATGGTTCAGTTTAACTAAATCTAAGACTTCTCTGATTCTCTCAGACACAAGATCTTTGACACTCCATCCGTAAGATTTAAGAATGAGTTTAAGATTTCCCTCCACAGTCAATTCCTTGATAAGGGGGTAATCATATGACACCAATCCAATAGTTCTGCGGTAGATAGCTTTGAACTTGGGTTTTAATTTCTTTAATTCAAAATCATAGACTCTGGCCTCCCCGCTTGAAAAAGGAATGGAGGCTGTCAGAATTTTTATCAAACTGGATTTACCGCTTCCATTAGTTCCAGATAAAAGAACAAATTCGTTGGCTTTGACTTGTAGATTGACAGCGTTTAAAATGATGTTTTGATCTTGTAAAACATCTATATTTCTAAATTCTATGACAAAATTCTTCTTATCCCACATATTGTATTTTGATTAGAGAATGATTATAGAATTAACCTTTGGACAACTTTACGAGATCTTCCAATTTAATAGTCTTTTCATACAAAGCTTTACCAAGTACGACTGCATGACATCCCATCTTATCTAGTTGTTGGATTTGCTGGATGGAAGATACTCCTCCCCTGGCGATAATTTTAAGATCGGGAAACTGTTTAGTCACGGCTTTGTACATTTCTAAACTACAGCCATTAAGGGTTCCCTCTTTTTCAATATCAGTACATAGTACATTATGAATACCATGCCACTGAAAATTGGTAATAAAATCAAACAGTTTAATTTCAGTCTGACTTTTCCATCCGTTAATTCTGACAATCCCCTTGAAAACATCTGCCCCAAGGACGATTTTATCCCTATTGTATTTTTGAAGCCAACTTAAAAACATTTTTGGATTGGTAACGGCTACAGTTCCAATATTTACTTGATTGGCCCCATGTTCAAAGACTTTTTTAATATCATCATCCGATTTTATACCGCCTCCATATTCTATTTTCAATTTGGTTTCTTTTGAAATAGATTCCAGGATTTTATGATGAATTATTTTCCCTTCTCTGGCACCATCCAGATCTATGATGTTGATTCTATCTAGACCGGCTTCAAAATATTTTTTTGCCACTGATATTGGATCCTTATCATATGATGTAACATTGTCAAAGTTACCCTGAGACAAAACAACACATTTACCAGCAAGGATTTCAATAGAAGGTATAATTTTTATCATGTACAATCACTCTATCTAAAAACAAAAAGCGGTAAAACCGCTTCCTGAAATATTTAATTCATTTTAATTTCTTTTTCTTTCTCATTGATGTATTCCAATCTCAAAGATACTGCTTTACTATGTGCCTCCAATCCTTCATTTTTTGCCATTACCTGAACGGTTGGAGCTATATTTTCTAGTCCTTCAGCATTTAATTGCTGGTAAGTAACTTTTTTGGCAAATGACTCTAACATCACTCCACTGAACATTTTCGAAAAACCACCTTTTGGCAAAGTATGATTTGGTCCAGCGGCGTAGTTACCTACTGATTCTGGAGAATAGTTACCTAAATAAATTGTTGCAGCATTAAAAATCTCAGTTGCAAAAGCATTACAATTTCTTAAACCGACCATCAATTGTTCAGGGGCATATTCATTAACGATTGAAATAGCTTCTTCCTGACCCTTAACGATGACTACAAAACAATTTTCAAGGGCTTTGTCGATATTTTCATTTACAGCTATATCTTTCAATTGTTCAGCAACATGTTTTTGTACTTTTTTGAGATAATCTTCTTTAAAAGTTATCAGAGAAAGTTGGCTATAAACTCCATGTTCTGCCTGAGAAATCAAATCAGCCGCTACAAATGAAGCTGGCATACTGTCATCAGCGACAATCATAAGCTCAGATGGACCAGCAGGCATATCGATGGCTACACCATCTCTAGATACCATTTGCTTGGCAGCAGCAACATTTAAATTTCCCTGTCCAAAAATCTTGAATACCTTGGGAACCGACTCCGTTCCATAAGCCATAGCAGCAATCGCATGAGCTCCACTTAATTTGAAAAGTGATTTCAATCCCACAACTTTTGCAGCATACAAGATGGTAGGATGAACAGATCCATCTTCTTGGGTTGGAACACAAACAACTATTTCTTTACAACCCATCAATTTTGCAGGAACACCAAGCATCAAAACATCAGAAAACATGGGGTTGGGTCCAGCAGGGATATACAATCCAACTTTCTCGATGGGCAAGGCTCTTCTCCAGCAACGTACTCCGGGAACCGTTTCTACAACATGATAATTTTCACGGTGTGTAGTATGGAAGGTCAATATATTCTTATAAGCAACCTTGATGGCATCTTTTAATTCAGAACTAACAAACTCATCAGAGGCATCCATCTCTTCCTGA
>JBILRD010000020.1:0-11855 GCA_044372845.1 Saprospira sp.
CAGTTGCTTTTGCGCAGTCCGAGGTTTCAGGTTTATGGAACCAGAGATATCATCGGAGCGGAGCTGGCAGGGGCACTCAAAAATGTCATAGCCTTGGCTGCAGGATTACTCGGCGGAAAAGGGCTTGGCAATAATATCTGGGCACTGTTGATTACCCGCGGATTGGCTGAGATGATTCATATCGGAAAAGCTATGGGTGCCGAACCAAAGGCTTTTCTCGGTGTAGCCGGTATTGGAGATTTAGTCGCTACGGCTGCCGGAACAAAAAGCAGAAACTACAGTGCGGGATTTAGGATTGCAAAAGGGGAGAAGGTGGAAGATATTCTGGCAGAATCCACTGAAATGGTCGAAGGATTAAAAACTTTGGAGACGACCCATTTTCTTTGTCAACAACTTGGCATAACGGCCCCAATTTTTGAGGTGACTTACCGGGTAATTTTCAAAGGGATGGATCTGGACCGGGCGATTGGATTTTTGATGACTTATCCTTACGAAGTGGATGTTGATTTTATGTAGATTTTAGATTTTCAGACATCATATTTTCAGCTATTTAGCTATTCATATTTTCAAATTTCTAACTTCTAACTTAAAATTTCTAACTTCGTATTCTGATAGATAACACTAAAATTTCGATTATTGTGAAAGCAATACTATACTCTCTTTTTGTTGTTTTAACAGTAGTTTCAATTCATGCTCAGAGGATTATTATTAAAGTGTTAGGAAATTACAGCCAAATAGCTTAACATGATTTAGATTAAGTTCTTTATCCAATACCCGTGAAATCAAAAATAATTATATCATCATTTTACCACAAATTAAATTTTTAAAATTATGAACTTTGCAAATGCCTTTCAGAAAATTGGTTTGACGTTAGCAGCCATCATTTTTAGTTGCGCAGCACTTTTTTATGCTATAAATCCTGCACAAGCAGATAATCCCTCAGCTACTAATAGTACTGGGAAGATAATGATGAGTGAAAGTGGGTTTGTTATGAACGGAAATCCAATGTATCATATATTAGTTTGGGATACAGAAACTGGAAAATCGAAATTACATGTTTACGATGAAGGTAAGATAATAAATGCAAATTATCAATTACCATCATCACCCTTATACTAATAACAAAAGATATACAGTTGAATACAGTTAGATAAAATAAAAGATTTAACTATGTATAGTCACGATATTCAACAATAAAAAAATGCCCGCCAAATCACAATCGGCGGGCATTTTTTTTAGTCTGTTATAAAAGGATAATCATCCTCAACATAAACATCTTTATACAAATCTTCAGCTGGAGGAAGCGGAGAATTTTCAGCAAATTCAACGGCATCTTTCATTTCTTTTTTCATCTTATCCTGCCACTCTTCCAATTGCTCTTCAGTGACAAATTTCTGATCGACGATTAGCGACTCTATTCTGCCTAGCGGATCTCTTTCTTTATAAGCAGCCTCTTCTTCTTTGGTTCTGTATTTTGCAGGATCTGACATGGAGTGACCCTTGTAACGGTAAGTTTCAATCTCTAAAAGCATTGGTCCGTTTCCTGATCTGATATAAGCCAGGGCTTCGGATAATTCTTTGTGAATCACTTCAACATCCATTCCGTCGATAGCTTTATTTGGCATGTTATAAGCGTCTCCAAGTGTGTGGATATTACTTACGTTGGAAGTACGTTCCACAGATGTTCCCATAGCGTATTTGTTGTTTTCACAGATATAAAGCACTGGAAGTTTCCAGGTCATAGCCATGTTGAAAGTCTCATGAAGGATACCTTGACGGGCAGCACCATCACCAAACAAAGTACAACAAACCGTTCCTCTGTCTAAGTATTTTTCCGCGAATGCGATACCGGTTCCTACACCAATCTGTGCACCAACGATACCATGTCCGCCGTAGAAGTTTCTTTCAGCATTGAAAAAGTGCATAGAACCACCCTTTCCGTGAACATTTCCTGTCACCTTGCCATACAATTCAGCCATTGCAGCATTGGCGGAAACTCCTCTTGCCATTGCAGCGCCATGTACACGGTAAGCCGTAATCCATGGATCATTTTCGTGACAAGCAGAAGCCATCGCAGCATAAACAGCCTCCTGCCCAATACAAAGGTGTAAGAAACCACGAATTTTTTTCTGGTAATAAACTATATTACATTCCTCCTCAAATTTTCTGATTCGGTACATCAGTTCATACCACTCCAAATATTGTTCTTTAGAGAACTCAAGGGATGTATTTTTTTTCTTTGCCATATCGTTATATCTCTTTTTTCGATTTTTAACTCTTAAAACGCTAAGATACTAAGAAAATCGATTTTGTAAATTATTTCTGTTAAAACCTTTTATCCGAAAAAATTAACAATCTGAAAGTTTCAAAGTTTAGTTTAAATTCCAATTAAATCTTCCGGTGTGTCAATTCCTTTTGATTCCAAAGTGGTTTCAATAATTTTAATTCTATACCCATTTTCCATCCAGCGCAACTGCTCAAGAGATTCAGCTATTTCAAGAGAGGAAGGCTTTAATCCGATGAGCTCATTTAGGATTTTGGTGTCGAAACCATAAATGCCAATATGTTTGAAGTATTGATGACGCTCCAGTGGTTCGCTTTCAGCGCGAAGATAGGGAATAGGAAGTCTACTGAAATACAAGGCCTCTTGAGTAATCGACGACCAAACTATTTTGACAGTATTGGGATTGATTAGCTGATAATTGGAATCGATTTTTTTTGCCAGGGTACAGATTTTATTTTTTTCCAATCCTCTGCAAAGAAGGTTTATTTGTTCTTTGGCAATGAAGGGCTCATCTCCCTGTAGGTTAAGCAAAAAGTCAAAAGACTCGCCTTGGTCATTCAATTTATGTAAAACTTCAGCACATCTATCTGTACCGCTGATATGATCTGATGAGGTCATCATTGCTTTTCCACCTCTGGAAATCACCGCTTCAAAAATTCTGTCGTCATCTGTAGCTACAATGACATCTTCCAATCCTGCTTCTAAGGCTCTTTCATATACCTGCCAAATCATAGGTTTGCCGTTGATATTTACCAAAGGTTTTCCCGGGAATCGGGTAGAGGCATATCTGGCTGGAATTACGGTGAGAATTTTAGTCATTTTTGCAAATCTTTGTGATGTAAATATAACTATGTTAAAGAAATCAAGCGTTAAATTTAATGTCTTATTTTCTGAGATGCTCTTTGTAAAAAATGAATTATTATTGAGACATCAAAAAAACATTGCTCATGAAAAAAATATTATTGACTGGGGCCTCCGGTTTTTTAGGCTATAGTTTTTGTAAGATTTTTAAAAATGAATATGATATTCATGGAATCTATTTCAGGCAAAAATTCGATGAAAAAGGAATCCATTGGCATCGATTTAATTTACTGGATAATCAGGATCTTTTCAATTTTGTCAGTCAGATCAATCCGGATATAATCCTTCATGCGGCAGCAATTTCCAATCCTAATTTTTGTGAGGAAAATCCTACTTTGACCCATCATATCAATGTTTATAGCAGCATCGAGCTGGCCGAAATTTGTCAAAAACTCAATATTCCCATGTTGTTTACCTCTTCAGATTTGGTTTTTAATGGCAATGCAGCCCCATACAATGAAAATGATTTTCCTCACCCTATCAACAAGTATGGAGCTCAAAAATTGGAGGTAGAGGAATCTCTATTATCTGATTTTTCTGCTGCACATGTTTGCAGACTACCTTTATTGTTCGGTTTTGGTCCGGAGTATAGTAAAAATTTTATGGTTGATATACTGAATAAGCTTGACAAATCGGAAACTGTAAAAGCATTTACTGATGAACAGAGAACGCCTATTTCCAATTTAACAGCAGCTAAAGCCATCAAAGTGTTATTGGACTATATTTTAATCAATAAAAATCCAAGTTCAAGGATCTGGCACCTCGGAGGATCTCAATCTTTATCCAGGTTCGAACTGGCATTGATGATTGCTGATGTCTTTGAAAAAAACAAGGACCTGGTAATTCCTTTGATAAGAGATGAGATGCCGATGTCAGCTGCCAGGCCCGAGAATGTTTCACTGGATAGTCGTCTTTTTTCAAATACCTTAAATTTTGAAATGCCTTCGTTGAAAAAGCAATTAATTGAATTGAAAAGCAATCAACAATAATCAAAAATATCACTATTTTGTTGGATGTTAAAAACCAAAGCAATGTCCTTTTTGAATTTTTTAAAGTATTCCGGAATTACCTTTTTATTGTTTTTTCTTTTTTCCTGCTCCTCAAAAGATGCTTCTAATGGATCAAAAGAGAATTTGGAACAAAATAGAAAATTTTTAAAAATCACCATTAAAAATCTCAGGGTTCGTTCTACTCCTGATTTGGAGGGTGCAGTGCTGGAGAGGTTGCCCGAAAATTCTATTTTGGAATACATGAACGATAGTACCAATTTTACCACAGAATTATCTCTGAATGGTCAAAATTATGATCTCCACTGGTATCGGGTCAAAACTGAATCAGGAAACGATGGCTGGATCTATGGGGCAGGGGTTGAATTTTTAACGGATGAGGAGAATAAGAGAGTTTTTGTCTTAAAAACGGATGAGTTGTCAGGCGGCCAAGGTTCCGGAAAAGGAAAAATAAGTTCACAAACAGCCCCTCAAATCAACCAAGCATTAGTAGATCAATATAGAACAGAATTGTTGAAAATTTCTTTTTCGGACGCTGATGCCGTTAATAAAGCAATAAGGACTTTTGAAATGACCTTCGGTGGCAGACCCTCTGCAACTGCAGATCTGGCATTTGCTGATTTTTTAGAATTTCACCTGTCTGTGCTCAATTTCTACCTATCAAATACCAATCTAAATTCCTATCAATTTTTGTATGATGAAATCAAGAATTATGGATCAACGGATATGGAAAGAGATCCTACTACCCGTTTACTGCATTCAAATGGGCTGAGATTTGATATAGATCAAAAATCAAAGATAAACTTGTCAAGGGATTTAGACTTCTTGATGAGGAGATTTTTAAAGTTGATTACTAGTTCATCCCGAGAATTTCTCGAGCAAATGGAATTAGAAAGCGAACAAAGAATCGGGGAAAATAAAATCAGTGCTAATCTTTTAACCGAAATATCAGCCAATACGGTCTTTTGGGATAAATTCCTGATGAAGTATCCCTATTCTCCTCTCAAAAAAGAGGTCTTGAAAAAACGAAAATACTATGCACAGATTTTGTTAAAAGGAAATTCAGCTGATCCGGCCTTCAAGTCGAAATTTTTAGATAAAAAATTTATAAACAGCTATGAAATTATTTGTAGCAGAATGGGTAGTTCGCCTTTCATAAACTCTATGCAATCCTATCTTGAATTGCTTAAAAAGAGAAAATTTAAGGAAACCAATGAGGTTCTATCCAAAAGGGATGAAATTTTAGAGCAGTTATAAGCTGTCGAGATCTTGGTCTGAAAATTTAATTGCGCTATTTTCTATTCATTTTCTGAAATTTAGCCGAAATTCGCCTTAGAATTTTTGTCAGTGATCCTGCAAGATCAAAATCGCGCTTATGAATCCATTAAAAAAATATGTATTGACTGTATTATTCTCAATAGCAGTTTATACTTATATGAATGCTCAATATTACGAACAAGCCATTTCGACCAGATTTGGAACGGAATTTATGATTGGTTATAAAAAATTTGAATTAAAATATCCAAAACCAATGGTAGCCTGGGAGGCACTCTTCGGTTTACAAATCGATGAAAGACCTTTGCGAGCAGGAAATACATCCCTCCAAACCAATGGATATGTTCTTCAAGGAATGGGTTACTGGCATTATGACATAGGATTCAATACCGGATTTATGGGCTATCTTGGTGCAGGAGTTTTTATGGGAGTCTATACACCGCAGGGATTGAATCCAAAATTTGGAGGTGGCGCTGCAGCCTCTGTTGGAATGTCTTACACCTTTGCCTTTGTACCTCTTGAGTTTTCATTGGATTGGATGCCTATTCTTGGAAGTCCCAGAACCAGTCTGTCCAGAGGAGCACTGTCCTTGAGATACATCTTAAAATATGAATAGAGTAAAGAAAAAACCTTAAGATGATTTTTTTGTTTTTTCTTGTAATCCTAAATTCATGTACAAAACCAGCCTGTTTTTTTTAGTTTTTTATACTGTTTTTTGCAGTTTGTTAACAGCTCAAGATGCCATTGAAAAACGGGAGCTGAAGGCTATATATATAGAAAAAGGCCCCAAGATAGATGCCAGATTGGATGAAGCGTTTTGGGCAGATGCCTTGACGGCGAATGATTTTACTGAAAATTTTCCTGAACCTAATACACCCTCTCATCATCCAACGGATGTTAAAATTGTCTACACCACGGAGGCGATTTATATCGCTGCAAAAATGTACGACAGTGCTCCGGATAGTATTTTGAGACAACTTTCTGTCAGAGATGATATTCAATCAGTTAATGCTGACTTTTTTTCAGTGTTGATAGATGCCATGTATACCCAGCAAAATCAATTCAGTTTTACCGTCACGGCGGCAGGTGTTCAGGGAGATGCTGCTGATGGTGACTATGTTTGGGATGCCGCCTGGAAAAGCGCTGCCAGAATTGTAGAGGACGGTTGGATTGTCGAAATAGAAATTCCCTATTCTCAACTGAGGTTTCCAAAAAGTGAAATTCAGAAATGGGGTATAAACTTCAGACGATCTATCAGACGCTATCGTGAAAGCTCCTACTGGAGTACCATTGATCCGGAAGTGAACGGAGAGGTTCAGCAATATGGATTGTTGACGGGAATCGAAAAAATAAAACCGCCTATAAGACTGTCCTTGACTCCATATGCCGCAGCTTACATGAGGGTTCAAAATGATGGAAATCCTCTAACTTCTGATGTGCAATTTACAGGGACAGCAGGAACAGATTTGAAATATGGTATCAATGAAAGTTTTACGCTGGATCTGGCCTTGATTCCTGATTTTGGAAATGTCCAGTACGACAACCTCGAGTTGAATCTCAGTCCATTTGAAATTTACTATGCAGAAAGAAGACCATTTTTTACCGAAGGGACAACAATTTTTAATCGCGGGGGACTTTTTTATTCAAGAAGAGTAGGCGCTACGCCCAGCAATTATTACAATGTTTATGGTCAATTGGATTCCAATGAGACAATTTTGAATAATCCTGACAGAACTCAGCTGATCAATGCTGTAAAACTTTCCGGAAGAACCAGAAAAGGGCTTGGTATAGGATTTTTTAATGCCGTTACCGCACCTTCTTACGCTAAAATTCAAAATGTAGACAACAACGAAATCCGAAAAATCGAAACGGAGCCTTTGTCCAATTACAATGTTATCGTTATAGACCAGCAGCTCAGGAATAATTCTTTTATCAGTTTTGTCAATACATCTACCCTTAGGGCTGGTGATTTTACGGATGCCAACGTCAGTGGCACAGATTTCAAATTGACCGATAAAAAGAATATGTATGCGATTTTTGGTAATGCTGCTTTGAGTATCAGAAAATTAGATCCAAGTTTTTCAACCAAAGATTATCAATCAGGATATAAAGCCTCTTTTAATGTAGCCAAAGTTGGAGGAAGGCTTAGATACAGTGCCGGGCATAGCGTTATGAGTAAGGATTTTAATATCAATGATTTAGGTTTTGTTGGTCGAACTAATTTTATGACCAGCTCCGCCTCTGTGACATATAATTTTTTTAAACCCTTCTGGATTTACAATAATCTAAGAATCAACTTGGGAGGGTATATGGATTATCTTTATAATCCGACAAAGTTTATGCGAGTGGAGTTTTATGGATCTGCCTGGGGAACTTTCAAAAATTTCTTGACAGCTGGAGTAGATTTTGCTTATCAACCTTGGGGGTATAATGATTTTTACGAAGCCAGAGTAGATGCACAGCCATGGTTGAAACCAGTTTGGGGACGAATTGGCGGATTTTTCTCCAGTGACTATCGCAAAGCTTTTGCGCTGGATGGTGACCTCTCTTATCGTCGTTTTCATAATAAAACGGAGGAGTGGGACAATGCCGATATCCTGGAAGCAGAACTTAGCCCAAGAATTAGAGTGAGTGACAGATTTAATCTGGTTTTGTCTCAGAATCTCACGATCAGAAGAAATAATATCGGATATGTCAGCAGAACAAAAGATACGGATGGAAACTTAGAGATAATTTTTGGATCAAGATTCTTTCAAACCTTTGAATCCAGAGCCACGGTCAACTATCTATTCAATGATTTGATGTCTTTGGGCTTGAGTGCCAGACACTATTGGGCATTGGTGGAGTACAATAAATTTTACAAATTGGAAGGGGATGGTAATCTGGCCAATACCAATTATAACAGCAATCAAAACAGAAATTATAATGCCTTTAATATCGATTTGATTTTCAGATGGCGTTTCGCACCGGGATCAGAGTTGAATGTCGTTTGGAAAAATATTGTTCTGACAGATTCCAATCAGCTGGAGTACGATTATTTTACGAATTTCAGCAGAATGTTCCAGGAAAATCAGTTGAATCAATTTTCAATTAAACTGCTCTATTTTATTGATGCTTACAGGCTTCAGCCATCCTCTAAAAGAGGAAAGAGGCTGTCATAAAGATTTCAATAGCAATTTTAAAAACTGAATTTTATTTTGTAGTATTGGAATGTAGTGTTAGAATCTACTTAAAGTCGATAGCTTAAGCTAATAGTTAAATCACATTCGATTGTCAAATATTTATTTTTGTTCAGAAAAAAATAAGAATGAGTAACATCAAGCTTTTTGAAAGTAAGCAAATAAGATCTATCTGGAATGAACAAGAACAGAAATGGTATTTTTCAGTCCAAGATGTTGTAGAAGTTCTAACGGAAAGTACTGACGTAAAGCAGTATATTAAAAAAATGCTTCGTAGAGATTCTTTACTTCAAAGCAACTGGGGTACAATTTGTACCCTGGTTGAGATGCAAGCTGCTGACGGAAAAAGACGAAAAATACAAGCTTCTGACGCAAGAGGTTTACTAAGAATAATTCAATCAATTTCATCATCAAAAGCAGAACCATTTAAACAATGGTTAGCAAAAGTTGGAGCAGAAAGATTAGCTGAAATTGAAAATCCGGAATTAGCATCACATCGAGCAAGAGAACTTTATAAAGCAAAGGGCTATTCTGACGATTGGATTGAAAAAAGGATGCGAAGTATTTCAATTAGAGAAGAGTTAACAGAGGAGTGGAAAAACAGAGGAATAAATGAACAAAGAGATTATGCCTTGTTAACTGCTGAAATTTCTAAGGCTACTTTTGGACTTACACCCTCTGAATACAAAAATCTCAAAGGGTTAAAATCTCAAAACCTGAGAGATCATATGACAGACTTAGAATTGATATTTTCAATGTTAGGAGAAGCATCAACAAAAGAAATTGTCGTTAATACAAACCCAGAGGGATTTGAAGCAAACAAAAAAGCAGCTAAAGTAGGTGGCAAGATTGCTGGTGATGCAAGAAAACAACTTGAAATAAAATCTGGTAAAAAGGTTATTTCTTCAGATAATTATTTGCCTGAAAAAAAGCTAAAATCAATCAAATCAAGTAAAAAGAAATAAAGAGTTTCTACCAACATTACCTAATCATTATTCGTTGAAATAATACTAACTATTTTTATCGATATATGGATTTTTCCTTACTAATATTTGGAGCACTCTCAGTCACAGCAGGGTTTTTGGCTGCATCTAATTTTGTAATAGAAAGGCTACCTAATGCCAAAGAGTTATTAGTTAAAATATTACCTTACCAGGCGATCATTGGTTTGGTGTCAATGATTTTTTCAGTGTTGAAGTTTTTGGAGCTTTTTAATTCAAAAGATTCCTTTTTTACCAGTTTTTTGGTTTTAATTTGTTGTTGTTCAACAGCAATTGTTGGTTTTTTGCTGGGATTTCCGATGGTTCAACAATGGATAACCTCAGATGAAAACTCCAAGAAAAAAGCAGATCAATTCAGAAAGAAACTTTTGCCCTATCAGGTTTTGGCGGGTCTGATTTCTCTGATAGTTGGGGTTTTGTTGATGCTTCAGGGTCTTATTCCTTAGTTATTAAAAATAGCAATGAATGATCCCGGGATTAAAGATTTTAATTTTTTGATATTAGTCAACCGGAGTTATTCAATATTATTTCTAAAAAATTAAGCTTCTAAAAAATAAGATTAAAATTCCTGTCATACCTTTGCAGGTGAAATAACAAAACTTTTCATGTATAAAAAACATCCCCGGGATACCTATATCACTGTTTATGGCAGAAAGCCTGTGCTGGAGCTCTTGGAAATGGAGGATATCAGTATTGCCAAAATTTTTATGGCTCATAAATCAAAGGGAGATATTATCAAGGATATTCTTCAACTTTGTAAAAAAAGGGGCTTAGAACCTAGTTGGGTAAGTCCTGAAGAGGTTTCGAGAATTTCAAAAAATCCTAATCAGGATCAAGGAATTGCAGCGGATGTCCTTTCCGAAAAGATGGATAATGCTATTCATTATTTTTCAAATTTTGATACTGCTAAAAAATCTTCAGCTTGGTTGGCATTGGATGGGGTTACCACTCCGGCCAATGTCGGCATGATCATCCGTTCTGCTACTGCTTTGGGAATGGGCGTAATTTTACCATTAAAAGGAAGTTCAAAACTGAATCCTCTGGTAGTCAAAGCCTCTGCCGGGGTACTTTTTAAAAGTGAATTACTAAAATGCGAAACTTTGGCTGAAGCTTTTAAAGAGGCCAAAAAAAAAGGATTCAAAATCTACGGTCTGGCAGGTGAAGAAGGGCGAAATATTTATGAATTTCCTTTTCAAAATCATTGTATCTTTGTGATGGGCAACGAAACGGAGGGCGTCAGTGAATCGCTTAGAGCAATGATAGACGGCTGGATTACCATTCCTATGAGTAATGAGGTAGAATCCTTGAACGTAGCCTGTGCTTCCACCGTCGTTGCTTCAGAATGGACAAGAAGAATGAAAATCAAATAAATAAAAGAAAATTAAGATGCGTATTCTCCTAGTTTTTTTAGCATTAGTACTAAGCACATCGCTTTCAATGGCACAGCCTAAGCAAAAACCTAAGCAAGAGGATCCAATGGAACTGCTTGACAAAATGAAACGAAGTTTGGCAGAATGTAGAAGGGAATTGCAAAAATCCAAAGAATTAGGAGCAAATTCAGATTCAAAATTGAAAGATTCTATCAATTTGTTGTTGTCTAATATAGAATTTTTAGAAAGTAACATTAAAGAATTAAATGCTCAAAACAAGGAGTTGTCTGAAAACAACCATGAGCTGAGTCATTCCAATGCCGGACTGAGAATGAGATTTAATGAGAAGGCTGAAAAACAATCTCAAGCTGAATCTCGATTAAAAATTCTAAAAGACAGTCTTGCCGCTTTTGTTGGCCCTTATATGGAGTTAAGTCTTAACGACGAAACAATTGTTATACAAATAAGTGATACTTTGATGTTTGCTAAAGCTCAAGTCAGTAATTTTGGTAGAACAATAATTGAAAAATTATCTAATCTAATGACCTCAAATGCTTTCTTTGGTAAGAATATTGCTATTAAAACTTATGCCGATGCAGATACTCCAGCTTTGAATTATTGGAAAATAAGTTCAGTAAAGGCCAACAGTATATTGACATTTTTTGAATTTTATAAATTACCTTCTAATCTCATTCATTTGAAGATTTTTGGACCCATGAATTTTGAAAACAATTACTTTAAATCTCCCGTTTTTATAGAGATATTTTAACCAAAATTTTATTCAAATACCATCAAATCGCTTTGCTATATGTTAAGATTTAATCAAATTCTAGGCTTGGTTCTCGTAGTTTCACTTTTTAGTTCCTGTGTTTCCAACA
>JBILRD010000345.1:0-3202 GCA_044372845.1 Saprospira sp.
AGGCGGCTAGCGAACCTCGAAGAATACATACAGCTAAACTTGTCAAGTGTAAAGTAGATTCAATATTAAGCTCAAATGTCAACTCAAACATTCTTATCATGGGAGATTTGAATGACGAAGCAGAAAACAAAAGCGTTTCTGAGATCTTAAATGCTAAACATGAAATTTCAAAACTAAAAGAAAACGATTTGTATAATTTCATGTTTAAAATATCTGAAAACTGGAAGCTTGGTTCACATAAATTTCAGGGCAAATGGGGAACAATAGATCAAATAATCGTTTCTTCTGCCTTATTGAAAAATCAAAAAGATAAACTTAGCGTACAAGAGAATGGTGCTAAAATATTTTCTGCAAGATTCCTACTTGAAGAAGATAAAAGATTTATGGGCTTACAACCTTTTAGAACCTATGCCGGACCAAAATATACAGGGGGATTCAGTGACCACTTGCCAGTCTATATAGATCTCTTTTACAGCGAAAAATAATGACTACAAAAGATTATCAAGAACTACAGCCAAGACTACCCGAACATCCGGGAATTTATAAATTTATAGACCTGGAAAACGAGATACTGTATATTGGTAAAGCTAAAAATCTAAAAAGAAGAATTGCATCCTATTTTGGGGATAAAAAAGATATAAGAAGAAAGACCAGAATGATGGTCAAATCAGCATATATTTTAGAATATACTATTGTAGATACTGAACAGGATGCCCTCTTGCTGGAGGCTACACTTATCAGAAAGCATCAACCAAGATATAATGTTCAACTAAAACACTCCAGGCCATATCCTTACATATGTATAAAAAATGAAGCATTTCCTAGGGTAAATATATCATATAAGGTAATCAATGACGGATCAAAATATTTTGGCCCCTACCCTTCGAGAAGCAGAATGTACACTGTTCTTGATCTGATCAAAGAACTTTTTCAGCTTAGAACCTGTCAACTAAATCTAAGTGAGGAAAATATTCAAAAAAACAAGTTTAAGGTTTGCCTGGAATACCATATTAAAAACTGCAAAGCTCCTTGTGTAGGTTTTGAAAGTCAAGAGGAATACAACATTAAGATCAATCAGATCGACAATATCCTAAAAGGGCATTTGACATCCGTTAAAAAATACTTAAAAGAACAAATGTCATTGGCAGTTGAAAAATTGGAATTCGAAAAAGCCAATGAGATTAAAATTCAACTGGATGCGATCGAGAAATACCAGGGTAAATCTACCATCGTCAATCCAAATATAAGAGATGTTGATGTGTTCAGTATTGCCACAGATGACGAGGCTGAAATGGCTTATGTTAACTATATCAAAGTAGTAGAGGGAACGATTATCAATACTTACACCCTTGAACTGGTTCAGAATCTCGATAGAGAAAAGGAAAATTTACTATTGTATGGCATCGAAATTATCAGAGAAAAATTCCAAAGTATTGCCTCTGAAGTATTAGTACCAATAAACATCAATTCGCCCTATCCTAATGTAAAATTTTTAATCCCATTGATTGGCGATAAGAAAAAACTATTGGATTTATCAGAAAAAAATGCTCAATACTTCCTGGAACAACAGCAAAAACAAGCTAAGCTAAAAGCAGAAAAGAAAACACTGACAGAACAGATCCTGGAAATTATGAAAAAGGATTTATTTATGGATGAGTTGCCCATACATTTGGAATGCTTTGACAATTCTAACCTTCAAGGGACTAATCCTGTTTCTTCTTGTGTGGTATTCAAAAACACTAAACCATCTAAAAAAGATTACAGACACTTTCATGTAAAAACAGTAGAGGGCCCAAATGATTTTGCTTCAATGGAGGAAGTTGTATACAGAAGGTACAAACGATTACTTGACGAAAATCAATTACTTCCACAACTCGTTATTATAGATGGCGGGAAAGGTCAACTAGGTGCTGCTATGAATAGTATCAGAAAACTAGGTTTAGAAAATCGATTTACAGTAATCGGTATTGCTAAAAGGTTAGAAGAAATATTTTTTCCGGATGATTCTGTACCACTCTTAATCAATAAAAAATCACCTACATTAAAAATTATTCAACAAGCCAGAGACGAAGCACACCGGTTTGCTCTTAGCTTCCATAGGAATATTCGATCCAATAAATTTACCGAAACAGTACTTGATACTATACCAGGAATAGGTGAAAAAACGAAACTTAAACTACTTCAAGAATTCAAATCAGTTAAAAATATTCAAGAAGCTAACATAGAAAATCTTGAAAAAGTAGTTGGAAAAAAAATGGCAGAGAAGTTATTCGAATATTTCAAACAGAGTAAACTTTGAGAAAATAAATACTTTAAAAGTTGAACTATTGGGGAAAATATAAAGTTAATATTATAAATTTGTAATAACTTTGTAATAACAATATAGCTATGGAAGTATCAATAATAAAAATAGGGAATTCAAAAGGATTCAGATTATCCAAATCTATCTTAAAAAAATACAATTTTACTGATAAGGTTGAATTGATATTAGAAAAAGGTCATATTATCGTTAAACCAATTACAAAACCTAGAGAGGGTTGGGATAAAGAGTTTAAGGAGATGAGACAAAATAACGATGACCAACTTCTCTTGAATGATTTCTTTGAGGATGAAAATTTTGAAGAATGGATTTAATACAATATCAAATTGTACTTGTGAATTTAGATCCGACAATAGGAAGTGAAATTCAAAAAACCCGCCCTTGCGTAATAATATCACCGGATGAAATAAATAGAAATCTGAATACTATCACTATTGCTCCAATGACGAGTTCCTCAAAGAATTACCCAACTCGTGTAAAAATCATTCAGAATCAAAAAGCTGGCTGGATAGTACTGGATCAAATAAGAACAATTGACAAGCAAAGAGTTGTAAAAATTTTGGGAATCTTAAGTCCTAAAGAGATTATAAAATGCAAACAAGTTATAAAGGAAATGTTTGTGGATTGATGGTTTTTAAATAATAAATCAAATTCTAATACTGAAGCATTAGCCTCCTTTGGTTAGAAATTTCAAAGAATAAATTCTTTAAAATCTGTGGATTTATCCGCAAATGATTTTTCACAACTCAAGCAATGGGATTTATCCCATGTATTTAATTAAATATTTATAGCCTAATACTAAAGTATTAGCCTCCTCTGGTAAGAAATTTCAACGAATAAATTCTTTAAAATTTGTGGATTTATCCGCAAATGATTATCTAC
>JBILRD010000346.1:0-3199 GCA_044372845.1 Saprospira sp.
TTAATTCAAGTGTTATTGTATCTTTTCCCATTTTTGTGTTATTGTGAATATAACTGAGTTATTGTTAGCTAATTTAGCAATAAATTATAAAAGTGCTCATTGATTTTAATCTTATATCGCCAAAATCATTATTACCCATCTTAAATCAATTACTTAAATTAAAATTGTGTAATAATATTGCGAAGAATAATGAACAGTATTTTTAATTTTGTTGCCTAATCCATTTTGAAATGAAATTTAAATTTCTTCTTATAGTCTGTTTGATGTTATTTGTTTTATCATGTAATCATCTTGGTAAACAAGCTCCTGTAACTATTGAGTTAACGGCATTGTCAGACAACAAGAATTTAAATTATTATTCAGTTTTCTTTTGTACAGGTTATTTAAAAAAAGGGACAGTACCAACTCCTGACGGATTTACCAATTATTATCTCAATGTAACAGATAACAATAGTAAAGGGGTAATTGGAAAACCCTATAAACTCAAATCTAAAATAAAAATTTTATCAGTTCAAGGGGATAATTTGTGGTACATTGAAAATCCAGACAAAAACTATAGTTATGTAAACCTGATTGATCTTAAAACTCTTGTAGAAAACGAAAAGGTTAATATCAGAAGATTTAAAATTGAAAGTTTAAATCAAGATTCTTTATGTGTACTGGTATCTGATAATGTTAGTGATATAAATTACATGCCTTCTAACAGCAAAATTTATTGCTTGACGTTAAGTAAACAAAAAGTTTCTTCTGAGATTAAAATTGTCAGCAAAAAGCACAATGCAATCAGTTTCGAAAAAGTATATTCCTTTGAAAGTGGAAAAGATTCAATTTATTTTGAAGGAGATTTTGCAAAAAAAATAGTAAATAGAAGGGTTATTGATACTGTCATTTCCTCTGAGACTCTTGATTACTATGGGATTTTTAGGAAGCAAAATAAAAAGGTTAATACACTTAGCAACTTTTATTCAGATATTTATTTGATCGACCCTTGTTTTGTTAAAGTTGACGGGGTGAATAACAATGAACCTTTATCCTACAACAATAATTTGATTGTAATCTCAAAAACGAGTCTATTTAATAATCAATGTGTTGTTTCCTTAATAAATAGAGAGGATTTAAAGGAAATAAAACACTTTACAGAAAAAAGCATTTTTAATCCTTTTGAGCAAAATAACCTTCAGTCAATTGAATTAAATGGAAGTACCCTCAATTTGAACTTTAGTGACAGAACTAGCAGTATAAACCTTGAAGAGTAACATCAGCTTATGTAAATTACAATAAAGTAATGTTATGAAAACCAACTTACTTCAAATTCTGAGAAATTGATTGGTACTTTTTCTTCAATAATGTCAAAAGTAGCTTTCATTTTAATAGATTGATCTTGCTTGCTGTATAAATAAGCATCTATCTTGTTTTTAAGATATTCAAATCTATCTTTATCTTTTTCTAAAACTGGCCCGAAATCTTCTGTAACCTCGCCTTCCTGAAAGGAGTCTTGGAATAATTTCCAAAGTTCAAATTTTTCAATAAGCAAATCAAACATTTCTTTTTCAAGAACTATCAGGTTGTAATTAGGTTCTGATTCATCCTCGCTATCTTCTTCCAGATCAAAAAAATAGGGTTTTCCTTGAAAGTCAGCAATTCCGCTAATCGGGAAGTCCCAAAATATTTCCACTAAATAGACTTTCTCCTTCATGACATTTAAGTTTTATTTCAGATTATAGATTTTCAATTCCTAATTTTTTCACTCTAAATTAGTCTAATCTAGATCAAATAACTCTTTGAAATATCGAATATTGTACATTTATTTTGAAACTGAAAAAAAACTTATCGATATTTGTAACATTCTAAAATTAGCCATTACTAATTTGTACGAACAAATCTCAATTTATAAGTTATGAAAACATTTTTAAGAGAATTTTTTGCGTCCTGTTTAGGAAGTATTTTTGCCGTATTTGGCGTCACAATTATTGTTGGAATAATTATTTCGAGCCTATCCGGGTCTAAAGAAGAAATTAAATCCAATTCAATATTAAAACTTGATTTTGCATCTGCAGTACCGGAATTAACCAATAATGTAGCTGCTGATCCCATGAGTTTTGATTTTGGTGCTTTGACTGATGCAAATATTGGTTTGAGTGACATTCAAAAGTTAATTGAAATTGCCAAAAAAGATAAAAAAATTAAAGGTATTTATCTTGACCTGGAGGGCACTCCCGGTGGCTTTGCAACCATGAAAAAATTGAGAGAAAGCTTAGAATCTTTCAAGTCTTCTGGAAAGTTTGTCATTGCTTATGGAACATCCTACAGCCAGGGAACTTACTATCTGGCATCCTCTTCAGAGAAAGTGTATCTTCATCCTATGGGGGGCATAGATTTTCTTGGTTTTTCTGGTCAGATCATGTATTTCAAAGGTTTGATGGACAAATTAGGTGTCAAAGCTCAAATCTACTATGCTGGTAAGTTTAAAAGTGCTACTGAACCCTTCAGAAGAACTGATATGAGTCCTGAAAATAGAAAACAAGTCAGTGAATATATCGGTGGTGCTTACAACCAATATCTTGAACTCATTTCTAAGAGTAGAAAAATATCGGTAGATTCACTTTTCTCGATGGCTAATAATGCAAGAATTAGAAATGCTGATGATGCTTTGAAATATGGTCTTGTAGACGGATTGAAACACAAAGACGAAATCATCGATGAGCTTAGAAATAAAGTGGGCATTAAGAATGATAAAAAGAAAAAATTGGAGATGGTGAGCCTTGAAAAATATTACGAGGTCAATGAAAATGAGCTTAATAAGGCTAAAGGCAAAGCTAAAAAGATTGCTGTAGTTTATGCTGAAGGTAGTATAGTTGATGGAGAAGGAGAACAAGGTTCTATAGGCGGTGACAAGTATGCAAGAATTATCAGAGAGTTAAGAAACGACGACGATGTCAAGGCTATTGTTATTCGTGTAAATTCTGGTGGTGGAAGTGCTTTGGCATCAGAAATTATCTGGAGAGAAATTGAAAAAGCAAAAGAAAAGGGAATCAAAGTAGTTACTTCAATGGGCGATGTTGCAGCTTCAGGTGGTTATTATATTGCATCAAATTCTAACAAAATTTTTGCTGAATCAAATACTATTACAGGTTCTATCGGAGTTTTTGGGATGATCCCTAATACTAGAAAATTGTATGAAGAAAAACTTGGAATCACC
>JBILRD010000347.1:0-3196 GCA_044372845.1 Saprospira sp.
TTAAGACAACATATCCAAATCCGGGGGGTAATTGTAAAACCGGGAAGAAGATAAAGACCATCAAACAAACCAAGAGATAGGAAAGTGCAATACCAATTTTATCTACTGTCGCATTGTCAAAATGATTTTTACCAAAGCGGCTGTTTGCTAAAATACTTATTATGAAACTAAATAATCTGGAACTGATTTGGTGTATCAAGGTTCCGGCTAAAAAGAAAAGCAAAATGGTAAAGTATTGCCAGAATGCCAATCCCAAAAACTTATCAGAACCAAGTTTAGGTAAAATCCTCAACAGATGATGACTACCAAATGGAAAGACTTTGCGATGAAGATCGGGAATCTGCCTTTCTGTTTCCCTCGAAAATTGCCATTTGCCGTTATCCTTATTTCTCTCAAGATATATCTCAGGATATTGCTCTGGGAAAGGAACGTAAACATTTTTTTTATTTACACTATCCAAAAATTGTGCGTCCTCCGGAACAGAACTCATCTTAAATTTCTGACCTTTCCCGTCAAGAATTTGCTTTAACCTAACCGTAAAATCTCTGGCCTCTTCGCCTTTTGTTTGAAAAACCTTAGATGCTTTCTTCAGATTGTAATGATCCGCATCCAAATAATAAGTAAAAGTCAAAATAGCATCATAAGGCGTCGAAAGATCTTCCTTAGGTTTCCTTTCGTTATCCTGAGCATTAGTCAGAAAAACAATTGAAAAAAGAAAAATGATACTGACAAGAATTCGATTGGGGAAAGAATCTAAATGCATTTTTAGAAATTTTATTATCACAACTGCAAAGATATAGATTTGAGTCAGGTCTTGAATTAAACTATGGAATATAATTTTTTTCTTTTTATTAAAAATAAACAACTACCTCAAAATGACTATTTCAATCTTGGTACTCGACTTTTAAATTTTCATCGCCTACCTTGTAATCTAAATGTAAAATAAAGAATTCCATCATTTCGTCTTCAGCATAAAAAGATGCCTTAACATCCTTTGGCGGACGATTGGGATTTTGCGGATTTTCAGCACTATTGTCATACAAAGCTTCACAATGAATAGCTGATCCGGCAGGAATTTTAATATACTGATCCAAACGATAGGTAAACTGCCACTCAAATTTCCATTTATCAATCTTCAATAAATTTATAGTATCATTTTCTGGGGTTACAGCATATGCCTTCATCGATTTACAAAGATGATGTGCATGAAAATACATGCCAAAAGCAGACATATCTGTAGTTATCGTATCAATATAATGAAAGATTTTTTGCTCATTTGCTTTAATAAAATAAGCCCCTCGGTTTTCTTGAATGTTTTTTAGGGTGCCATGTAAAGCATATTCCAAAACTTCCCTTTTACCTTCCTTTTTAGATTTAGATATCTTGATAAATGATTTTTCCTTAAACTTTTCAATGCTCGGTGAATAGTGCATGATCAACAAATAATTTCTATCACCATACAAAGTCATACCGGTTTTTTTGGGGAAAATTCCAATGCTGGCGCCCGGAAACCACCCTAATAGATACCTGTTTATTTTTATATCAGGATTTGTTGATTCATAATCATACCCCAATTCACTCCGATTCTTATTTTTAGGATTATTAACCATCAAGTCGAGCAATTCTGCATGGTGCAAATGCTTATTCTTTACTATAAAGGAATAGTTATCAATAAAAATACTGTCTTTAATTGGAAGTGAAATCACTGAAAATAAATATTGATCTTTAGGACTTTCGCCTAATACAAAACCCTTGTTTAAGGATATTTTAATTCCTTTTTTTGAATGAACTCTCTTCACCTTAATAGGCATTTCATTCTCCCCTTTTTCTTTTAACATCCCCTGCTCAATCCAAGATATAATCTTTGTTTTTTCTGTACTATCCAGTTTTATAACATTTTCAAAATGGCTAAAATTGGTATCAATAACCAAAGGTGGCATATATCCCTTTTTGACAACTTCCTCGATCATCTTATGTTTTTTGCTGACATCCTTGTACGTGAGAAGTTTAAAAGGAGAACTGGCAGATTTATTGTGACATGGGCTGCATTTTTGAGCAATAATAGGTTTGATATCCCGCCATGAAGTCTTATTCTGTTGGGCAGTCAAGATATGACTCTCAATAATCAGTAATAAAAATAAAACTATCTGAAAATACATCCTATAGATTTTGTTTTGGGAATACTTACATCATTTTTATTCAAATACTCCTCCAATGCCCTTTCGATGTAGTTATTGGTTTTTTCATATTTGCTGATTTCAACGCTAACATCTTTGTCATCTAAAGCTCCTTGGTAAATTATATCTGAATTTTTGTTTACAAGATAAACAGTAGGTGTAATTTTCACATCAAATCTACACACAAACAGATTCTTTTTATCATAAATATATTTTAAGCTCGAGCTATTGATTTTTAAACTTTTGAAATATTTTTTTGATTTTCGATAGTGGGTATCTTTGTGAAAAACAATATAAAATTTAAAATCAGGAAGTTGGATGTATTTTGAAATTGTCTCTTTTATATCGTAAGCTTTGGAAATACATAATTTACATTCCGGGTCTAAAAAATATACAATTGAATTATTAAAATTTGTTTTTACACCCTCTATTTCCTGAGCTTTTAACTGCAGCTGAACTGAGTAAGATATTAAAATCAGGAGAGAAATAGCCCTTAAAATCATCCCTTATTTTGAATTTTTGATTCCTAAAATAAGGTTTTTAAATTATATTTCCGACCTCGTGCTGATTTCAAATGAACTTTTAGAGAAAAGAAATGGCATTTGCTTTAATAATGGTATTTAATATTGTACCGTTCATGACAGTTTTACCCTTATTATCCATTCAAAAAACACTCAACTTTATTTTTACCAATCAATTAAAAAAACCCGGATGAGCTTCTGCCATCCGGGTTCAACATCTATCAGAAAAAATCAATACTTATCTTTTTATTATTTGAGAGTTTACTATCTGGCGATCACAACCTGAGTTGTCATTACTTCAGTTACTCCGTCCATTGTATATTTCATTACGGCTACATAGGTGCCATTTGTCAATTCTTCGTTGTTGGCATTAACGCCATTCCACTCGTTGCTGTAGTTTTTGTAGCTGATCAACTGTTGTCCCATCATATTAAAGATGGTTAATTCTGCATTTTCTACATTTTCGATATTCTTAACTGTGAAATTGCTGTTGAATCC
>JBILRD010000018.1:0-12152 GCA_044372845.1 Saprospira sp.
TGGGTGATCTTTATCTTTGGCTTCCTTGGAGGATTGTTTGCGCTATTGACACCCTGTGTTTTTCCAATGGTACCGCTTACTGTAGCTTTTTTTACAAAAAGAAGCAAGAGCCGTGCTGAGGGGATCAAAAATGCTCTTATATACGGACTTTCCATTATTGTCATCTATGTAGCTCTTGGTATGTCTATCACCATCATTTTTGGTGATAATGCTTTGAACTGGTTATCTACTCACTGGATTCCAAATACGCTTTTCTTTGTTCTTTTTGTTGCTTTTGCTATTTCCTTCTTTGGCTACTACGATATCAAATTGCCATCATCCTGGTCCAACAATACCGACAGAGCTGCTGACAGAGGTGGATTGCTAGGAATTTTCTTTATGGCCTTCACCCTTTCTCTGGTTTCTTTTTCCTGTACCGGTCCTATCATCGGAACATTGCTCGTTCAGGCAGCTGAGGGTGGAAGATTAGCCCCTGCAATTGGTATGTTTGGATTTGCCTTTGCTTTGGCATTGCCTTTTGGTTTGTTTTCCGCTTTTCCTGGCTGGTTGAATTCTCTGCCTAAATCTGGTGGATGGATGAATACTGTGAAGGTTGTTTTAGGCTTTGTAGAATTGGCCCTGGCTTTCAAGTTTTTATCCAAAGCAGATTTAACAATGCACTGGGGCATTTTAAAATATGAGAGCTTTATGGCGGTGACCGTCATTTGTGCTGTTGCTATGGGTCTTTACTTATTGGGCTTGATTAAATTTCCACATGACGATAAAAATGAAAAAGTCGGTATCCCACGTTTTGCTTTGGGCCTTTTATCCATTGCTTTAGGAGTTTATCTGGCTGGTGGATTTATGACCAATCAAAATACAAAAACCTATTCAACTCCGGCATTGATGAGTGGTATCGCTCCTCCGGCATGTTATTCTTACTTTTGCCCTTGCGAATGTCCTGCCGGTATCCAGCAATGTTTCAAAGATTATGAAGCTGGCGTGGCTTATGCAAAGTCTGTAAACAAACCTATCATGATTGACTTTACCGGACATGGTTGTGAAAACTGCCGCAAAATGGAAGACAATGTATGGGTTAACAAAGAAATCAATAAATACCTCAATGAGGACTATGTTTTAATTTCCCTTTATGTTGATGACAGAGAAAAACTGAAAACTGTTGAAACAGCTCCCGATGGTTCGAAAATCAGGAATGTCGGAAACAAATGGGCTGCCTTCGAAAGAGTCAATTTTGCACAACAGAGTCAACCATTGTATGTTTTGATGGCTCCAGACGAAACCGTTTTGAATGCTCCAAGAGGAAACACACCGGATATTAAAACTTATAAAGAGTTTTTACAATGCGGTTTGGATAATTTTGAGAAATTAAAGAAATAATCCAAGCCCAATCTAAGCCAAATAATCCCTATGCTGATTTATACTTTGCTGATCAACTTTGCAACCATCTGTATAGGGATTATTCTGATTATACTTGGAAATTTGATAAAGATATCCGATGGGTTACAGATTTTTCTTACCAAGAATAGCAGTGATGCCAATAATTCCAGAATTAAGGAATTAGTTAATCTTTTAGGAAATTTATTACTAGCAACTGGGGTTATTTTAGTTTTGGCAATGCTGTACTACCTGCTCTTTGTAATGTATTTTTAGTAATTTATTTCTCTGCCTTCGGCATCGATCTCAACTTCAATTCCATCTCTTATTGCTGTAATCTTTTCATTATAATTGTCATAAACTTTATCATAAATAAAGTCTGTCAATTGTTTTCCCTGATGATTAAAAAAAGCAAATTTACCAGTTAATTTTATTTCAGAATCTACAAATTTCACCTTATTACAGACTACATACAAACAGTTTAACATATCGTATAATGGATTGATTCTGCTGATATTTCCATATTTTGGAGGGATAATAACAGTGCCCTCTTTGTCAAACATCAATGCCTTTGTGTCTACAATTTTTCCTTTTTTGTATTTATTGATTTGCAAAATCAAAGTATTATCAATCGAACTCATTTCAACCTCTTCTTCAGAGTACTCACTATCCTGATTCCAATAAAAATTGATTCCAAAATTATAAACAGGTTTTGATATTTTATTAAGGTTGCCATCAAAAAAGGCTAATTTTGTACCATTCTTAGTGGTTTCCTCTACCAACAGATAGTTTGCCTCCTCATATACATAAATCCTGTTTGTTGAGGGTTGCATTAAGAGCTTGCCATCCATTGACAGCAGAGTATATGTAAGGCTTTCCCCAGCATTATTATTGGTTTCAGAAATAGCAATTAAATAGTTTTTCCAGTTAATTATATTTGAGAATTTTCCTTCGTAAAAATCTACAAACCTTGGTTCCTCAGGATTTTCAAAAGAAACGAATTTGGTATTCAAATTTTCAAAGGTCAGATAAGACAAATGACTGCTGCCTATCGGCACAAACTCTAATACAGGATCTTCAAAATAAAAATTGGAAACAATTTTACCAAAATTGTTACGGATGAATAACTCAGAAGTACCATCCTCATATGCAAATGATATAGAATTGCCACTGTAGAAACCGGCAATTGATTCAACACTCTTTTTACCTATAATCTTCCTGCTGTTTGGATCGTCTAAACGCTCCAGATATTCAACTGTTTTATCTTTTTTTAGAACGCAAATACTATTCGACCCTATTAACAGAGTTGTGATATGATTATCAAACTTGATCTTTTTTAAATCCCACTCTTCTTCATAATCAACCATATTCAATAGAAAAATTTCAGATTGACCATTCTTATAATTGGCAACATAATAATAGTTATCAATACAGACATCAATCATACAATTGAAAGTGGATTCAATACTTTCATTGGTTAACGACAGGTATTTATTATTCTCTTTTTTTAAAATTTGCCACTCCACCATTTCCTGGCCAAATTTCTTTGCCCAGTAAAAAGATGGACTAATCTCCTCCACGATGATACAATCCCCTGCAGCCTCTTTCTTGACTATTGCCAATTCTAAATCTTTAATAATTCTCTCCAGCCAAAAAACACATTCTTCTTTAGTTAAATGTTTGGCCAGTATCCTTCTATAAATAAAAGCATTCAATTCCCCTTTTTCGTCGACAAAAAAATAATTTAATTTTTCCTCGTCGGATTGCTCCTTTTCTAGGTTAAATGATTTAGCATAACCCAAGCCATCCTTTAAAAACTTAATCAAAGCATCTGACTCATCATTCGTCATCTTTGAAACGACAGTCTTGTAATTTGGCATTACAATATTATAGAGCGGTTCATAGAATGATTTGTTTTTAAAAAAAAGATCCCTCAATATATCATAACTATAAACATCAGTTTCTATTTCCTTCAATGCCCCATATAGGTAACCATTACTTGAAAAAATATTATTAAAATTAAAAGCATCATTGTAGAGATGACTTCTGCTGAGCGTTGAAAAAGAGCTGCTTATAAACTCATCAGCATCAATCAAATTTAGTAGCTCTTGAGGTATAACCTTGCTGTATTGATCAGAAACTTCTCTTTCCTCTGTCTCCAGCAAAATGGTATTTTGAGCCAGTAACAAATTACTAAAACTAAAAAATAACAGGCTAAATAAAATTCTATGAAGCATAATTTAATAATTAAAAATCTAATTGAAAACTTAAAACTGGGGTTAAACTTGAATTGGCATCTGGCTCTAGTCCGTTCGTATTTCTGTTAAACTGATAAGATCTGTAATTGACTTGATTGGTAGTATTTTGAATATCCAAAGCCAAGGTCCAGTTGATTTTTTTATAATCTCTTCGGTAAGCAATTCTGGAATCAAGTCGGAAATAAGGTCTGTCAAAACTATCATCCCAAGCCTTTGTATTATCAGCTATGAAGTATCCCGCTGCCTGAGAAGCGACCAAATCAACTGTTTCATGATGAAGTGCACCTCTTAAAAACGCTTTAATTCCTATTTGAAGAACACCCCCTTTTCCTTTATTAAAGGTAAATTCTTTTGTTGTCAATAAACTAAACGAAAATTTATTGTCTAATCTGGTAGATCTGAATTCCTCATTCCAGGCTTTGTAGGTTGATCTGAATAATGAACCGGTTGCCAAAATAAAAAATCCCTTACCAAAAAATTTTTCAACAATCAGGTCTACTCCATAATTCAAACCAAGACCCTTATCTGTCATCGGAAATGTTCCATAATTATCTCTTTGATTGTAAAACCAAAAACTGCTGGTATCGCTGGTACTGATAGGCACATTGAAAAGGTATTGATAATACCCTTCGATAGACAATCTCAAAGATTTTCCAACCAACTGTTCCAAACCGAACACCACATGATGAGCTCTGGTAAATTTGAGATTTTTATTTGGCTGATAGCTGTTACCCAACGAATCATTGAATGTTAAAAGGTATGTTCCGTAAGGTAAAGCTCTGCTATGAAGACCATATCCTAACGTCAGATTTGTTTTTTTAGCCAAATTATACCTTACTGATAATCTCGGATCAATGGCAAAATTATTGTTCAACATTAGATACATGGCATGAAATCCTGCATTGATGGTAATTTTTTCAGTTGGCCTGTAACTCCCCTGTACATAAGCCTGTTGAAGTAAAGTACTACCCTTTACACCAGAACCTCCCTCTCTATCGACATTGATATCTCCTGCAGGACCAAAAAATGCCTCATTGACACCAATTAAACCTCTAGGTGTGTATGAACCCAAATAGTTGTTATAACCTCTATTACCCAAATCTTCACCATACTCCAAATCCCAAAGATGATAACTTGTGATCAAACCACTTTTAAATCTTAACTGTGAATTGACTTTGTAACTGTAAACAGTGTGTAGACTGAATTGGGTATTTAAATAATCATTTCTTTCTAACCAAAAAGCAGAATCAGCGGAAATTCTTGGAGAAATCTGAAAATCAAAAATTTCGTTCACCGTTCCACCCAATGTCATTTTCAAGAAGGACTTTTCATTGATCAGTCTGGTATAAGTCATACCCAAAACGCCCAGATTGGAATTGTTTAAATTCCAATCATAATCGTAGTTGTAATCCCATCTGGCGGTATCTCTCATCCACCAGTTTTCCTGACTTAAACCTCCCATACCAAAGACAGTGAAAAGATTTTTATTGTCTTTTGATGAGAAAAACAGGTTAAATGACAAATCCTGAAAATTATTGGAAACATTGTCTCTGATGACATAAATACCCATTTTACCCAGAATTCCCAAAGTTGAATATCTGGCATTGATAAGATAAGAGCTTCTGCCTTTGACAATCGGACCCTCTGTAGCTAAATCAACGCCAATCAAACCAAATCTGAAAGTATACTCTCTATCTTGTAAATTACCTTTTCTGAATCTCATATCGAAAACACCTGAAAAAGCATTTCCATATTCTGCAGCAAAAGCGCCGGTTGAAAAATCTGAGTTACTTAACAAAGAAGCGCTAAATACGGATATTCCACCGCCCGTTGTTGCTGGTCTTGCAAAGTGATTGGGATTTCCAATATCCATTCCTTCAATTCTCCAAAGAACACCTACTGCAGAATTTCCTCTGATGACGATATCATTTTCTGAATCGTTGTTGGATTGAACACCAGGAAATGCCATGACCATTCTTCCTGGGTCATTGATACTGGCAGCATATCTTTGAGTTTCCTCAACAGAAAAAGAACGGGTACTGACAACAGATAATTCATTGATCGGAGTATTGGTTCCGGCACTGGCAGTAACCAAAACCTCATCCGTTGTTTGGCTGGATTCAATCATTTCTATTTCCAGATACAACTCTTTACCAGAACTAACAATAATATTTTCAGTTATGAATGGCAAATAACCAACATATTGAGCGGAGATCGTTTGTCTGCCGGTGACTACATTTTCCAGTTTGAAAGTTCCATCGACATCTGTTGTAGTAGCAATCTGAGGTTCACTATCCTTAACAAAAACGGAGGCTCCAATGATAGGTTGTTTGGTTTCCTTGTCTAAAACAATTCCACGGATGGAAGTCGTGACCTGAGCTTCTAATGACAATGCGATGAACAGGAGAATAAAAATCAATAGATTTTTCATGGTTAATAGGTTAGTTTATTGAATGTAATTTCTTGATTCAAAGTCAAATCAGGCAATACAAAGATAAAAATATAAATTTTTCGCAAGTAATGAGTTTATATTGCGGATTTGATGATTCTAAGATTTAATTTTACAGTTGATTCGTAACTAATCACTACACAACTAAAAATTTTCATGCAACTCCTTTACGAAATTGGAAAAACCATTCACTTTATAGGTTTAATCAGTTGGTTTGCCGGACTGTTTTATTTGCCAAGATTGTTTATTTACCATGTCGAGGCATTGGAAAATTCTGATTTGAATGAAAAGATGATCCTTAGCAGACAATACCATCTGATGGAGAAAAGATTGTATCATATAATCATGAATCCTGCTATGATTTTAACTTTTTCAGGTGGGACCATGATGCTGATTTTTTATGGCTGGGAATGGTTTAGCAGTAATATCTGGATGCACTGGAAAATTGGTTTTGTCATACTATTAACCGGATATCATCATTATAACAAAACAATCATTAAAAAACTTGAAAAAGAGCAAATTCCACTCAGCTCCAATCAGTTGAGGTTTTACAATGAAATTGCTACTATTCTCCTTTTAGCTATTGTTTTGTTGGCTGTCTTCAAAAGCAGATTGGATTTTATTTATGCCTTCTCGGCAATTTTAGTATTTGGCATTTTATTAGTACTTGGTATCAAAGCCTATAAAAAGTATCGATTGAAGAACAAAAATCAATCATAAGCTATTATCAATGTAAAAGTCTTTGAAATGAAACTTACAATTGGTTTTTCTCCCTGCCCTAACGATACATTTATCTTTGATGCTATGGTTCATGGCAAAATTGATACAGAAGGATTGGCATTTGAGGTCGTTCTGGCAGATGTCGAAGAATTAAACAGAAAAGCAGCCAAAGCTGAACTAGATATAACCAAACTGAGTTACCATGCTTTTGCCTATTTGACTGATAAATATATGCTCCTAAGATCCGGTTCAGCACTTGGAAATAATTGCGGACCTTTATTGGTATCTAAGAAAAATTTTAGTATTGAAGAACTTAAAGATCAAAGTATAGCCATTCCAGGCAAATATACCACTGCGAATTTCCTTTTGAATTTTGCCTTTCCAAATCTTCATAATAAAACTGAAGTATTGTTTTCAGATATTGAGAAAAAAGTTCTCACTGAAGAATTTGACCTTGGAGTGATTATCCATGAAAATAGATTTACCTATGCGGAAAGAGGTTTGGTAAAAATCATAGACTTGGGTGAATTCTGGGAACAACAAACAGCATTGCCCATACCGCTTGGTGGAATTGTCTGCAAAAGAGATTTTGATCTTGAACTCCTCAAAAAAGTCAACAGAGTTTTAAGAAAAAGCATTGAATTTGCCTTTGAAAATCCTGGTGAATCTGACGATTATGTTTCACAACATGCTCAGGAGATGGATCCATCTGTCATGAAAAAACATATTGAACTTTATGTTAATCAATATTCCATAGATTTAGGAGAAAAAGGAGAAAAAGCCATTCAAAAAATGTTTTCTAGTCTTAAAAATATCGAACCTACTCTTCCCTATCTTTTAGATCAAAAATATTAGACAGCGTTTTGGACAATCAAGTGGATCATTATAAAAGCATTGCCTCAGATTCTTTTGCTGAATTTAAAGAAAAATCCAGCAGATTTCTTGCATTTGCCTATTTTGTACAAAGCGAGCATGACATAAAAGAAAAACTGGAAATCCTTAAAAAAGAACATTTCAAAGCTACTCACCATTGTTTTGCTTACCGATTAGGCTTGGATAATCATAATTTCAGAGCCAATGATGACGGCGAGCCATCAGGAACAGCCGGAAAACCTATTTTGGGTCAAATTGACAGCTTTGGTTTGACCAATATTCTGATTGTAGTGGTTCGTTACTATGGAGGCATCAAACTGGGAAGTTCAGGATTAATAGCAGCTTACAGAGCGGTAGCAAAAGAGGCTTTAGAGAAATCAATAATTATCGAAAAAACCATAGAAAGTATCTTTGAAGTTAGGTTTGATTATAAATACATGAATGATGTAATGAAATTTATCAAATCTCAGGATATTAGAATCTTAGAATCTAACTTTGATTCCAGTCAAGCTTATCTCAAAGTTTCTTTAAGAAATGGTTTAAAAAACATATTTTTGAATCAATTTGAAAAATGGGAAGACAGTAAAGTCGAACCTTTTTAACAATTTATTTATAAGTTCAAATTTCTGATTATAATGAAAAACAGCATTTTAATACTTGCTTTATTGCTTATCAGTAAAACTATTGTTACTGCTCAAGACAAATTAACTCCAGAATTGCTTTGGCAAATTGGACGTATCAGCCCGATAGGCTTGTCTTTAGATGAAAAATCAATCATTTATAAGGTAACCCATAATCAGGTTACAGAAAACAAGAAATCGACCAAGACTTTTCAACTAAATATTGAATCTGGAGAAATTAAAGAAATAACTGATTTTTCAAAACTGCTAAAAAATAAAAATCTTTCACCAAACGGTAAATTATTGTTGTTTCATGAGGATGTTAAGATAAAAAATGTCATTGCAAAAGATATCTATTCTGACCTTCCAAATTCAAATGCCTATGTTTATGACAATCTACATTACCGTCACTGGGATAGCTGGGAAGATGGTCAATATGGTCATGTAAAATTTGTTGAGGTTTACAGCGATGGCCGAAAAGCAGTAGCAACTGATATCATGTTCAATGAACCATATGATTGTCCTCAAAAACCTTTTGGCGGAGATGAAGATTATATCTGGAGTCCGGATGGAAAAAATATTCTCTACGTTTGTAAGAAAAAATACGGTACTGCCTATGCCAGCAGTACTAATACTGACATTTATCAGTACAACCTTGAAAATGAAAGCACGGTAAACCTTACTGAGGGCATGATGGGTTATGACACTCATCCTTTATTTTCGAATGATGGCACCCTATCTTGGTTGTCAATGGCCAGAGATGGTTACGAAGCAGATAAAAATGATATTTATATCCTTAAAAATGGAAAACGTTTGAATTTAACCACTGCATGGGATGGAACGGTCGATGCCTATATCTGGAGCAAAGATTCAAAGAAAATATTTTTCATCGCTCCTTATAAAGGAACGAAACAAGTTTTTGAGTTAACTATACCTGAGACAGATAATGCTAAGCCTCTCATCAAACAAATCTCGGATGGTCAATTCGACATCTCAGCTATTATCGGTCAATCAGGGGAACAGTTAATTGTAATGAGAAATGACATGAACCATGCTTCAGAAATTTATACTGTTGACTTGAAAACTGCAAAGATGAAAGCATTGACAAAAGTTAATGATGAATTTTACAGTAAATTGAAATTACCAATGGTAGAAAAAAGAATGGTGAAGACAACAGATGGAAAAGAAATGCTGGTTTGGGTAGTTTTGCCTCCTGATTTTGATAAAACAAATATCCTGCTCTATTGTATTGCCAAGGTGGACCACAGTCAGCTCTTACTCAGTTTTATTCATTCAGATGGAATCTTTCTTTGATGGCCTCACAGGGTTATATTGTTGTCGCTCCAAATAGAAGAGGCATGCCAGGCTGGGGAAGAGAATGGAACGAATCCATCAGTACTGACTGGGGAGGTCAATGTATGAATGATTATTTGTCTGCGATAGATGATGTCGCTAAAGAATCTTATGTGGACAAAAACAGATTGGGCTGTGTTGGTGCAAGTTTTGGCGGCTATTCATCCTTTTACCTTGCCGGTAACCACAACAAAAGATTCAAAAGCTTCATTGCACATTGCGGAATTTATAATTTCAACAGTATGTATGGAACTACGGAGGAAGTATTTTTCAGTAATTGGGATATGGGAGGCCCATACTGGGATAAAAAAAATAAAAAAGCTCAAAAAACCTATACCAAATTTAATCCAATTACCCATGTCAACAAATGGGATAGCCCAATTTTAATTATCCATGGAGGTAAAGATTACAGAGTGCCTTATTCTCAAGGGATGGAGGCTTTCCAGGCAGCACAATTGAAAGGTATCAAAAGCAGATTTTTATATTTACCAGAGGAAAATCATTGGGTACTAAATCCTCAAAATGCTTTAGTATGGCAAAGAGAATTTTTTAAATGGTTAAAAGAAACGTTAAACTAACATGAACTTAGATCTATTATTATTATTTCAAAACAACGATGTGCCGCTTTTTTCCAAAGCACCAATCACAATTGCTATCATCGTTTTGACAGGTTTAAGTTCTTATCAGGCTTTTCATAATTATAATCTTTACGAAAAACTAATCTTCAATCCATACACAATTCAAAGAAGAAAAGAATGGTATAGATTCTGGTCCTATGGTCTTTTACATGCCAACTGGATTCACCTGGGATTAAATTTGTTTGTCCTGTTTGGATTCGGAATTTCAGTTGAAATGGCTTATAAAGATATCTTTGGCTCTACCATGGGAAGTATTTATTATCTAATCCTTTATGTGATGGGCTTGGCAATGTCCTCTATTTATGATTTTTTCAAGCACAGGAATCATTATAATTACAATGCCGTAGGTGCATCCGGTGCCGTATCAGCGGTTCTTTTTGCAGCTATTTTATTTTTTCCGACTGAAAATATTTACTTGTATGGAATCATTCCCATTCCATCCGTGATTGCAGGTGTCTTGTATTTGGGGTACTCCTACTACATGGCGAGAAGAGGAATGGATAATATAGGACATGATGCCCATTTCTGGGGAGCTATCTGGGGCTTGGTTTTTACCTCGATGCTCGATTTGAGAATTCTGGAACTATTTATTTTACAATTAACGACTCCGGCACTTTGGGGATTTGGAGCCAACTAATTATTGGTAAGCTTCAAAGCTCCTAAACCTAACAAAATCCAACCAGCAATAAAAAACAGTCCTCCAATTGGAGTGATTGGACCTATGATTTTGATGGCCGATCCTAAATTGACAACATCTTTGAGGGATAACAAGTAAAGAGAGCCAGAGAAAAAAGCAATACCAATAATCAAACAAATAGAAGCATAAGCAAATTGCTTGATAGCATCTTTCGAAATAAGTGAAAACAATCCACAACTGAGCAAAGCTAAAACGTGAAAGTATTGATAATTAACCCCAAGTTTGAAGGTTTCCAATTTTTCAGGTTCCAAAATCTCTTTGAGTTTATGCGCTCCAAAGGCTCCTAAAATAACTGCCAAAGCTCCTAAAATGGCGGCAGTAAAAATGATTTGCTTAGCTTTCATGATTATATTATTCTTTGTACAAGAGGTATTTTTTTCTCATTTTTTTGTACTCATTCAGTTTAGGTTCCCATTCTTTTCTAATTTCATCAGCACTTTTACCATTAATAATATCACTTTTTAGCCTGTCATTGCCGACTAACTTGTGGAAAAAATTATCCTCATTAAAAAACTTTGATTTTAAAGCTGGTTCTGAATTTTTATATAAATCAATGATATAATCAATATTAAAATTTAAATTTTTTCTTAGAGAATCAATATCACAATTTGATAAATCGAAACCATAACAAATTTGATTGTTATGTATTGGACTTTTGTCGCCCTCTCCCGCTGAAGGTGTAAATTGAGCCCTACCTCTTTTGAATAATGGGTGGCCATAAACCTGAAATTGTTTGTTGGTTCCTCTACCCATGCTAATACTTGTTCCTTCAAAAAGACAAAGCGAAGGATAAAGGTAAATACTTCTGGCGTTTGGAAGATTTGGAGAAGGTTTGACCGGCAGTTCATAATATTTTCCATGCTCATAAGCAGAACATAATTCAAAATATAGTTCACATTTTAAACTGTCTCTCAACCATCCTTCTTCGTTGATCATCTTAGCATATTCTGCAGTTGTCAACCCATGAATAACCGGTACAGGATGTAATCCAATAAAACTTTTCCACTGTTTTTCAAGGACTGGTCCATCCACACAAAATCCAATAGGATTGGGTCGATCTAATATGAGCATAGGTTTTTTATTCTCGGCGCAAGCTTCCATCATATAAGTCATGGTAGAAGTGTAAGTAAAAAAACGAACACCAATATCCTGAATATCAAAAACTATCAG
>JBILRD010000035.1:0-10381 GCA_044372845.1 Saprospira sp.
TCAAATCGATGCGGTTTTTTTATTTTACAAACATAAATTTGGTAAAGAATTGACCATCATTCCAAATAATAATTTCATAAGGGCCTGTACTTTGCGGAATTTTAAAAGTTATTGACTGATCATCTGAATAAACATTTTCACTGCTAATTAGATTCTTCTCTTCTGTTACAAGATGAGTGGCATAGATATCAATACGTCCATTAAATTTGATAAGTCTTAATTCATTTTCCAATTCATCCCAATCAACCACTGATTTTGAAAGCCAAAGATTTTTTGTTGAATATTTATTTAAACATACCAATTCACTGAAAGAAAAAGACCCAATATTTTTTTCAATTTTAAGTCTGTAACAACTTTCCGCAAATGGATTTCTATCTAAGGTCAAATATCTATTAGATTGTTGATTTTGGGCGTAACCAGGGACAACATTTATAACTTCCCAAGATTTTGTTGTTGGGTTAAGTCTCTCTGTATAATAGTTAAAAACGGGAGCCATGCCATTGTTTTCATACCACTCAATTTCAACATTAGATGGGTTGAAAGGATTGTTTTGAACTTTTAAATTCAGAATTTCTCTATTTAGAAAATGAGGCATTTCTTGACCAGTAAAAACAGCATCTTTGGGCGAATTGAATCCAGTTTTTGAAATTGAATAGGCTATACGATTCTCAGTATCCAATTCATATAACAATCCTTCAATTCCTGATAATAAGAAACATCTGCCGCTTTTATCAAACCATAGTTTTCCATAACTTAGAAGCTGTCTCTTGGGAAAATTTTGAAACCCACTATTTTTCTTGGGTAGCTCGAGTACGCCATTCCTGGGATTGATACTGATTGGAGCGTAGTTTTGATCCAATATATACAATTTATCCGTCAAAGGATTATAGGCAAGTGTATTGGGCAATGAAAATCCAATATTATTTACTATTACTTTGAACCTTAATGGCTTGGACGTTAAATCCACAGTATAAATACTATTTGTGGAATAAGCCAAAATAAACATTTCATTTCCTACAACGACAGCTGAAGTTAAATCATCATTCGGTAGAGGGTTACTCTCCCCATCAATAGGAAGACCTAAGTCCTCAGAACCTCCGTCTTGGTATATCTTAATAAAATGGGCGTTATGATAATTTATTCCATATAAGCAGGCATCTTTTTCATAAAAGGATAAAGCACCAATCGAATCCAAAACAGGTTTTTTAAAAACTGGAATAAATCTTAAATTACCGTTTGATTGATGTGATAATTGAAAGAGTGTATCTGACTTTAAAAGTAAAATACCATCAGGAATTTGAGCCGAAGAACTAATCCCGGATGAAAGAACATAAACTAAAAAAAATATTGTAAACCGAGACAGCATTCTATTTATTTATTCCGGAATTAAAATTTCAAATTCCTTGGCTGGAGTATTTGTCAATTTATATCCAATAATCCAGGGATTGTGAATTATGAGCGTTTTGTAGGTAATATTATATTCTTTACAAAAATCTGGCCAGTGATTGATTGAAGTATTGATAGTAATTTTTTTGTATTTGGGCAGTTGAGTATAATAATCTTCATCAGAAAAATTAAACCCATACTTTGAAGAATTGGTCATTACTTCTTTCATGGCAATAATTCTTGGTACATATCGCATCGTTTCCTCTGGGAGAATAAGGTTGTAATAGATAGTATTATTTTGTTCTGTAATTCTATCTTTTACACGACCTTCTCCACAATTGTAGGCAGCGGCAGCCAAGGTCCATGAACCGAATTTTTCCTTTAATCTAACCAGCATCTTGCAAGCCGCTTCAGTAGATTTATAAAAATTCAATCTTTCATCTAATTCATTCGTTACGAGTAGGTCATATGATTTAGCTGTGGCTGGCATAAACTGCCATATACCTTTCGCTCCGGCTCCGGATGTTGCATTTCTTAAATTACTTTCAGTAACAGCCAAATACTTAAAATCATCGGGTAAGCCATATTTCTTAGAAAGCTCTTCTATAATTGGAAAATATCTTTTGGTGAATTTTATATTCTGTATGATGTTGGAATGCCAAAAACAAATCGATAAAATCTCGCGATCTATTCTTTCCTTGACTTCGTGATCAGATAATGGCACAGACTCTCCGGCAAAAGACATTGATTCTGGTAGTTTTGGAATCTTAATCTGTTGCACCGCATCTGAAGTATTATGTAATGGACTATTCAATGTAATAGCAGGGCCTGCATATGAAGTCAGGAGTAAGACTAAAAACAGTGCAATAAACAAGGTAAACCCGATCAAAAGATTTTTCATAGGATTATTTTTTTTTAAAGATAGGCACAGTTGAACAGGGCTCTCCAAACATAATACTTTGAGCTATTGGCTGTAATATTCTGGTTAATTCAACATAAGCAGAAACAGGTACAGGTTTATCGCTGCAACCCTTAATAACAATTTTTTGATCTCTAAATTTATCAAGATTTAAGTCAGATAATTCACGATAATACATTTCAGAAATGAGCTGATCCTTTGATCCGTGTACAATCATCTTTGCATATGGCGCTGCATTAACAGTGACAAGTTGATATGCCCAGGTAGGAATAATTGCATCCGTTGAGCATAATATTGCCAGATTCTTATTGCTGTATTGAGTCCAATCGTGGTTAGACATTGCTTCTCTAAAGTCTTTTTCTTTGAGAATTAGTTCTCTGAAAAGGAATTCTTTCATATCAAAAACCATGATTTCCTCTTTCGGAAAAAAATCTTCCAAATTTATTGTTATCAAGCTGCTCTGTGCTACTCTGTTGACAAGTGGTTTATCCATTTCAAATAAATAATTTAGTCAAATACAAAGATAAACAAATATAAAAAGGAAAAGATTCTATCTGTAGATACTAATATCGATTTGAGTCGTTTATCCACTTTCTTTCGAAAATAACTTTATCTGAAATCATCAGCACCAGTTTCAATTCTTTAATCTTTTTTAATTTTTTATCAGTTAATTCATGGACTAAAACTGCTGATTCGTTGTTAGTTTTGATTTTCTTTTCAAAAAGAATTTTGCGCTTATTACTGATTATGATTTTAACGTTTTGAATATTTGGTTTATCTGATACCAAAAAAAATTCTAGATTTTCTCCTTTTATTTTTGGAATCAAAGCAATTGGAGCAAATAAAACTGGCAGCTCTTTCAGAATATTTTTATGATTTCCATATACATCTCTGGCACTCCAACTAGGTCCAGGCCAGCTGTCATTCAATTGCCAGAACAAGGTTCCCCAGCAGTGCCCTTTTTTTAGTCTGTGTGCGTCTATCGCTATTTGCATCGCCAATGCTTGAGTTTGTTGACTTTTCTCGATAAAATCAGCAAAATCTAATGGTTCCGAAAAATATCTTTTGATCTGTTTCAATATCAATCCATTGCCCACATAACTTTTCTGATGCCATTTCATTACATCAGAATTCAGATTTAAATCTGTACTGTCGGCAAATTTAAGAATTGTATTGATTGATGGAAAAGACTGAAATCCATATTCTGCCATAAAGCGACCAACGTTTTTATGGTAATCTTCAAAATTATCCTGACCGTGCCAAACTCCCCAGTAATGCATGGAGCCACGATTGAAATTTTCGGGTTTACCCCAGTTACTGAGTGGAGAAGTTGCTGTATAAAATCGATCTGAATCTAATTCTCTAATTTGATCCGGAATAAGCTGATGGAATATTTTTTCATAATCCTGTCGAATTTTTGCAGAATCTGCTGCAGACCAGCCAAAGCTATTTTGCCATCCCCAGTTGAACCAGGCAACGTCCATCTCATTATTTCCATTCCACAAGGCGATACAAGGATGGTTGCGCAGTCTGATAATATTATCTCGAACTTCTTGTCTTACATTTTCTACAAATGCTTTATCTCCAGGATACATCGATCCTGCGAACATAAAATCCTGCCAGACCAATATACCGTGTTCATCACACAAATCATAAAAAATATCGTTCTCATAAATACCACCACCCCATACACGCAGCATATTCATATTGGCTGTCTTGGCATCTAGAATAAGAGATTCATACTGTTCCTTGCTTACTGAAGGCAGAAAGTTGCTTTGTGGAATATAATTGGCTCCTTTTGCAAAGAAAGGAATTCCATTTACCTTGAAATAAAAACTTTGGCCAATTGAATCGATTTCCTGAACCAATTCTACCGTTCTTAGTCCAACTTTTTTTTCAGACTGGTCGATAATATTTTCATTTTCAATCAAACTGACATTTATCGGATAAAGGTTTGGTTCTCCCCAGGTATTTGGCCACCATAATTTGGGAGATTTTATTTCGTAATCGAAAACCAAAACACTGTCCCTCCCATTCATTCTGACTTGATGCCTTTCTTCATTAATCATCAACGTAAAAGAATCGTAAGAATTGGAAACCAGGCTAGTATGAACTGAGAGTACGGCCTTTGAACTATCCAAAGATTTCTGTACAATATGGATATCATCTATTCTTGTTTCCTTCCAAAATTCCAATTTTACGGGTTTCCAGATACCACATGTAAGGAATCTTGGTCCCCAGTCCCAGCCAAAATGATAGGCCGCCTTTCGAGTAAACGGACTGACTTTTAGCGTGACCGTTTCACATCCTGCAGGTAATTCATAGCCCAATGAATCAACTTTATTTTTATTGACTTCCAAGGGATTTTTAAAATGAATTTCCAGATAATTTGGTCCAGATTTTAGAATATTTCTAACTTCTACTCGCCAGGATCTGAACATATTATCAGCAAAAAGAATTTTTTCTCCATTGAGAAACACTTCAGCATAAGTGTCTAGTCCTTCAAATATTAAATCTATATGCTGCTGTACCAATTCTGAGGCAGCAATTTCAAAATTGCATCTATAAATCCAATTTTTATTTTCAATCCACTGCAGCTCTTTTTCATTGCTACCATACCATGGGTCTGGAATTTTTTCTAATCGTAGTAAGTCTGAATGAACGAGACCGGGAACATGCGCCGGATTCCATTTATCAGTGGACTGCTCTGCGAATTCCCAATTTTGATTTAATAGTTTTTCTGTTTTCTGTTGAGCAGATAACAAATTGAATAATAAGGAAAAGAATAATAAATAACTTATTTTTTTCATTCCCTCAGCATTTTAAGGTGCTACGTTTCCGCGACGGATTGCCTGTCCTACAATAATCAGGTGCTCCCATAGTGTAGGAATCAATCCAAAGTGTTTTTTGAGTATTGCAAAACGTTCTTTCCAGGAGGCTTTACGATGTTTTGCTGAGATGCCGCCTTTTAAGAAAGAGCAAAGAGTGATACCAGTATCCCGATAGGTTTTTGCTTTTTTTAGAATTCGGATAGTCCAGTCCAGGTCAGCAACCAATTTATATTCTTCATATCGATATTCCTCCCAGATTCTACGATGCGGCAACATAGCCTGATGGCAAATAATCATTCCATTTCTGAAGCTTTTCCAACTTAGATTTTTGGCATCGGGATGTTTTTTGTGCCAAGGAATTACCTGATTGTTTTCATCTATAATTTTCACTTTCCCATAGACAAAATCTTCATCATTATGATTGGAGAAAGCTTCTTCCAAAACAGTTGGACTTTCAGCTATATCACCGGCATGCAAAAACCAGATATAATCTCCACTGGCATGGCGCATGCCCTTATTCATTGCATCGTAATTATTCCGGTCTTTTTCACTTATAACCTTATCAATTTTATCCTTATATTTTTCTACAATTTCTAAAGTTCTGTCTTTACTTTTTCCATCGATAATCAAATATTCAATATTGGTATATGTTTGATTAACAACGCTTTTGATTGTATTTTCAATTACATTTTCGCAGTTATAAGTAACCGTTACGATTGTAATCTTTGGTAATTTTTTTTCCACTTTAATTTTTTTTACAAAGCCATGTCTTCGTAGCGAATGACAGTTTTAAATCCTTTTTCTGTAAAATATTGAATTGTTTTTTCTTCACTTAGATTGCTGCTAGCCAAGACAAAATCACCTCCCCAAGCACCAAGAGATTTGATTTCGCCCCAAAAATCAGAAAAATATTTTTCTTTTGCTCTGGGTATATTTACGACAGATTTAACAATTTCTTCGTGTTTAAGTAATAATTTTTCAAACTCAAAAAAGGATATATTTTTATCTAATAATTGACGGGTAATTTGAGATATTCTCGCTACATTATTTTTTCTTATTTCCTCAGGGGCAGACCTATACAAAGCCATTGCCTCTCTTGAATCTTGTTTTTGATTGAGATAAACAAAATACAATTGGTTTTTAAAAATTGGATCAAAAAATACAGCCTCAACCTGGGGATTCCCATTGAATAATCGGAAAATAAAAGGTTCATTTGACTTTGCTGCAGCGATATCATAACCAGATCCTCCAAAAGTCATTGAAAGTAATTTATAGGGATCTACCCTAGCCCATTCTGCAATCAATGCGATCAGTGTTGAACTTGACCCCAATCCCCAATCTCTTGGAAATTCAAGCATGGTTGTTATTTCTAAACCTGAATTGAACGATTTAAAAAATTGGGGTTGTAACACTTCGAGACTCAAGAATATTTTCTTGAGATTTTCAGACAACTTATTATGTTCAAGATCAGAAATCTCTGAAAAGCTAAAATCAAAAATATCAAAATGCTGCTCAAACCATGATTGTCCTTCAAAGTCGTAACTTTTCCATTTTATTCCAACAAACTCTTTAGATTCTAAAACTTCGATTTTTTGACCCAAACGAGTAGGAATGGCAAAGGCTGTTGCTCCGTCCAAAACGAAATATTCCGCGCTAATTAATAATTTTCCATTCGCTCGACTAGAAAAAATCATTTTGTATTTAGATATTTAGTCTTATTCTATAATTGCAGTTTCAAACTGTTTCTCAAAACAAATCTAAGGTAACAAAAATTCAGAAACTAATATGAATTCAAAAAGTCTTATTCTGATTATCATGAGTCTATTATTGGTCAAAATAGCCCATACTCAGACACTGGTAGATGATACAAAAACCTATGAGATACTCGTTTTTGAAAATTTCGAGAAAGAGCAAACTAAATTTATAAGAAGTGGTGCCAGAATAAAATACAAACTATACAGCAATCCAAAATATACCTACAAAGGGGTTATTGAAAAAATTACTGATAAAAGTATGATTGTAGATGGGCATGAAATAGCTTTGATTGATTGCAGTATGATTGCAGGAAGGGTAAGAACTGAAAAAGAAGTTATTGGTGGCATTTTGATGGGGATGGGACTTTCTGCTGCGCCATTTGGGGCAGCACTCATTGGATTAAATCCCATTGGAGGTCCTATAGTCATTACTACTGGTGTTGTAATGTTATCAACAGGCTTATATTTTATTACACAGAAGAAGTATTTTCGAATGAATAAAGGGTGGACAGTTCATGGTGGAAAAATGACTTTTAACAGAGCTCAAAATTAAAACTTAAGCTATCTTTTTTCCCAATACTGATAACTTCCATTGTCTTCTCCATTAGAATTGATTTCTAAATAGAGTCTTTCTATACTATCCGGAGAATTTTTTATGTAAACCATTCGGGCACTGTAATAAACCTTATTGCTACCCAATTCTTCATAAACGAAGGAGGAATCGTCATCAGGAGTGATATTGGTCCATTTTTTTTCTCCAACAAAAAAATAACCATTTGGCGTTGATCTGATAACCCCACCATCCGTAGTTTCATTGATTTCTACGACCATACTATCATACATTGGTCTACTACTTGAGCTGCGCAACCAAGTTCCATAAAGATCAGAAGTCTTGTAAATTGGTGATTTTTGCTTTTTGCAAGAGGCAGATAAAGCAAAAAAAACAATAACCGTAAAGTAAAATAATCCTCTCATCTATTAAAAAAATAAGGGGTTATCCAAGGACAACCCCAATAAAATTTATTTGTACATCTCTTCAATTTCGTTCTCGTATTTTTTGAGAATAACGCGTCTTTTTAGCTTCATGGTTGGTGTTAATTCCCCCGTTGGCACTCCCCAAACATCTGGAACAAGACAGAATTTTTTAATTTGTTCTACTTTACCAAATAAAGGGTTGAATTCATCTATAACTTTTTGATAGTGTGCAATAAGTTTAGGATTTTGAAGAACCACTTTAATGTCAGCAGCGTATTCAATAGCATTTTCTTCGCACCAACCTTTCAAAGAATCAAAACTAGGTTGGATAATCAGAGAAACAAATTTCTTATTGTCACCAACAACCATCACTTGTTCAATTAGAAAATCCTCTTTGAACTTACTTTCAATAGGTGTTGGAGCTACATATTTACCACCTGAGGTTTTAAGTAATTCTTTTTTACGGTCGGTTATTTTGATAAATTTTACCCCTTTTCGATTTTCTACAATTTTACCGATATCTCCAGTCATAAACCAACCATCTTCGGTCATTACCTCTGCAGTTTGGTCTGGTTTGTTAAAATAACCTTGCATCACAGTCGGACCTTTAACAAGTATTTCTCCTTCACCAGGACCATAGGTTGTATCTTCCTGAATTTTTACCTGAACACTTGGAAGAACAGGACCAACAGTTCCAAGCATAGCCTGATAAGGTTCAAATATATTGATTGAGATTGCAGGAGAAGTCTCCGTCAAACCATAACCCTCTCGAATTGGGATCCCCACAGCTGAGAAAAACTGAGCCATACGTCTTGGACAAGCTGCTGCTCCAGTTACAATACCTTTCATTCTGCCCCCCAGTTTAGCTCTGATTTTAGAGAAAATAAGTTTATCAGCAATTGCCCACTGTATAGCTAATAATCCGCTTGGTTTCCAATCGAAATCATATTTTTCTGTAAGGGATAGTGCCCAGAAGAATATTTTTTGTTTGGTTTTACTCTCTTTTTTGATGTTGTTGATCATTTTTTCATACACTTTTTCCAAGAGTCTTGGCACTGTAGTGAAAAAATGAGGCTTGACTTCCTGTAAGGTATCTGATAAAGTTTCAAGATCTCGAGCATAAACAATGTTCACTCCTTTGGCCATATAAGCATAGGTAACAGTGCGCTCAAAGACATGGCATAACGGCAAAAAGCTCAAGGCAATCTCCGATGGTTTTAGTGGGATAAATGGTAATACATCACGAACGTTGGTAACGATATTGCGATGAGATAAAACTACACCTTTTGGATTACCGGTTGTCCCTGAAGTATATATGATAGTCGCCATATCATCAGGATTGATCAGATCTTTCATTGATTCGACAGCAGAAAAATCATCACTATCGGACCAAATTCTTTCCCAGTGATGAACTTCATTATTGTTTGCATCCACCTGATTTTGGGCATCTACTTCATCAAAAGTAAAAATTGCCTGAAGAGAGGGGATATCTTTTTGAGCAGTTTTAACTTTATCCAAAAGATCTCCATGTCCAACAACACAATATTTTACACTGGCATCATTAAAGATATATACATATTCTGAAGGACTAATTGTTGGATAAACAGGGACATTCACTGCACCAATCTGCATCATCCCTAAGTCCATAATATTCCATTCAGGACGGTTGTTATAAGAAATTAAGGCGATTTTGTCACCAGGTTTTACACCCATTTGCAAGAGCCCAAGACTGACTTTATTAACTAATCTGACTACTTCATCCGTACTCCAATTATATGTCTTACCATTCACATGCAAGCCTGTCAATGAATTTTTTAAAGGGTAATTTTTTTGTTGGTAATAAGGTATATCAAATAATCTGCGTATTTCCATGATTTAACTGTTTATTATTTTGATTGAATATTCCAAAGTTGAGCTTCTAAGTTAGAAATAATAAGCTAAAAAATAGCTTTTGCAGACTCAAAAATGTAATAAATGGCTTATCTTTAGAATAAGAATCATTAAGATAATTATTTAAATTTTAATAAATATTAAAATGCTTATTGTTGCCATTATTATAATTCCATGCGCCATAGCCACTGTGATTTTAGGCTTTTTGGCTTTTAATGGGTACATCACGGGCTATGAATGGTTAATGGGCATTCCATTGGTAATTGGCACGGGTGTTTTTTTAATTAGAAGAGGAATACACGAGTGGTGGATTAGTCGAAATCCAAGTAGGCTTTCAGCTAAGGAAATAAATATATTAGCTCAACATTTCCCTTACTATAAAAGATTAGGTACTGAACATCAAATTGAATTTGAAAAAAGAGTCGGAGTTTTTCGAGATCAAAAAAAGTTTCAAATGAGAGGTGCTGAAAAAATACCTGGAGACATTCAACTGTTACTTTCTTCCACAGCCATACAATTGACGATGGGTTTTCCATACCAGCATGAATTTTTTCCAAATTTAGCCTCTGTTGTAATGTTTCCAAGAACATTTATTACTCCAGAACTAAGCTATCAATTACATGCTG
>JBILRD010000348.1:0-3180 GCA_044372845.1 Saprospira sp.
AATGTCATTAAAAATTGGACTCACTGCTTTCAAAACATTGCTGACAGAGGTTACATCTACAGCGGAATTTGAAATTTTAGCAATTTCTGCCTTGATCAAATCGCCTTTTTCAGCTTTTACAAAACCGCCGGAAACATTGGCATCCACTTCTTTGCTAAGCACTTCGATCAAACCCTCAGGATTGCTGACATTGGTATAATCGAATTCATCCGGCTGAACAACCGTAGTTTTTAGCCAAGGGTAGTAAGAGGCTCCAAAATCAAGGAAATTGTTACCATAAGATTCGCGCGCTCTGGTTACGATATCATCATCCAGCAAAGTTCTGGATTGACCTCCTCTCCATACGTCAAGAACGGCAAAACGGCTGCGAGTATCAGCACCACAATGTTTCAACATTGCCTGATGAACGCTGGCGCAATCGCCTTCTTCCAAAAGAACAGCATCCGGAACAACTAACATGGTTGGTTCCTGCTCCTTTAACAAGGCAGTGATGCCACCGCCATTTTCAGCACCAATAAGGCTTGCTGCACTTAGTTCATCACTGTATGTTCCAACAGAAACGACATAGCAGGTTCCACCGCCATTAGCGAAGAAAAGCTGGATGCTGCGAAAAAGATAATAAGCTGAACCCGGATCGACAGAGACGCTGTAATTGTCACCATCAGCTTTTACGGTAAAAAGGGTTTTGGGTGCTCCGCCAAAATAAGACAGGTACTCCACCAATGAAGAAATTCTCATTGGAGTGTTGAGGAGGCTGCGCTTACCGGCTTGTGCTTTTTGTGTGTGACCTATGAATGCAGGGATTGCGGTACCTACGGCCACGACAGAGTTAGAGAAGGCGCTTTTTTCTTCTATGTAAACGCCCGGTGTTGCATACTGTTTTGCCATGATTTAATTGATTTGTATTTAATTAATTTGTTTGTAACAACAATACCTTAGCCTGCAATAAACGCTATTGCTGTGCATCAAATTAACAGGGCTTATATTTGGATAAAATATTGTCATTGTTACAAATATATCAATATTTCGGAAAAGAAGTCTTTTTTGGAATTATTTTCTGTTTTCAACATTTCTCTGGCTGATGCATTGGGTAAATCTGTAGTCCATTCCATCTCATTTTTACCTCTCAGGGTTTTTAATTTGAATTGTTGATGCTGATTTTCTTGAAAGGGAATAGCTGATTTTGAGCGAATTAGATAAGCCTCTGTTTGGTTGTTCAAAATTATTTTCTCGGCCTCAGAAAACTCAAAGCGCTGCTCTCCTTTACCGAAATCAGCTATTGAATGGTCCTTGTGCTGGGGGTTGTTTTGATTGCTTTCAATAATCAGATACTTCCATTGGACGGCTCTGTTTTGAAAATGGACAAAATACTCGAGATTGGACTTGGGAAGTTTATTTTCAAAGATGGAATAAGCAGATAAGTCGTTTGGATCCAGGTAAAGATCTACTACTCCAAAAATATTATGTTGCAGGTTCGTGGTCATATAAAAACTAAACTCCTCCAGCCCATCCACCAGCAAGCTGTATTTTCCTGAAGGATTCTGAGTCAGATTGATGGTACAAACAGAAGTAGAACCTTTGCATTCACGATCAAATACAGAATGGCCAAACTCGTCTATGAGCTCAATTTTTGGACTTTCCAGAGCTTCTGAAAAACGGTAATCGAACACTGGTCCTGAAACGGGAATTCTATCCCTACCATGCACGAACAAGTCAGAGGAAAGATTCATTTGTTCTTCCATCTTATCGGTACAAAGATTGGTAAAATGGTAGATCTGATTTCCAAGCTCGAAAGGAAGACTGGTATAATTTAAAAAGTTGGCATCCTTGATTTTTATCCAGAATGATAATTTGGTTCGTTCTCTGATTTCATTTACCAAAGGCCCAATGGAAGTTGTTTTTCCATAACCCAGCGTCAAGGTTGATCCTTCCTGAACATACTTCAGTTGCAATTGCTTCAATCGAATTTTGGTTAATTCGTCTGGAATAATTTCCAGATTTTTAAGCGTTTTGTCTGAAAAATAATCATGTTGAAATTTGACCTTCAACAATTGCTCATACTTACTCTGGATGTTGAGTTCAATAAAATGTTGCGACGGGTTATTGTTGTTCATGAATTGAGCAATTGAAGGGGTTATAAGACTTTCTAAGTGGACTTGATCGCCGCTATCTCAGCTGATGGCAATTGATGTTCTATCGATAAGGTTTTTAATCTGTATAAAACTGAAGGAAGATATTTTGCTCCTATCCCGGTCCAGATAGCACTCTGATCTTTGAGTTCAGTAGAAACCATTTCGGCACTAATTCTATCAATTACCCCATTCAAAGAAGCTGTATTTTGAATACTAAAAATTCCCTGCCTGCTTTGAAAAAAGGCAATCACTGAACTGATAAATTTCAGTCCCTCTACATAATTTTCACTGCTAAAATAGGCCGAAAACAAGACATAAATATTGATATCTACAGCCGGGTTCAGCTTTGTAAAACCACCACTGGAGGTAGCTTTATACGTACCGGTATTGCTTTTGCTTCGCTCCGTTTCGATATTCAGCAAGGTGACAATGATCTTGTCGCTTTCCTGAACGGCAATACTGCCATCGGCATTGACCAAATGAGAAAGGATTGCCTTTTCTTCTGTCATATTATGTTTTGACATCAAAAATCGGTTCAATTCATGGACTATAGCAGGAAGGACTTCATGTATCATCTCGATAGTATTTTAAACTGATTATTCTGTTGGTTTGGTCTCTGAATTTGTTAGCATTTTGATGGACATGGCGATAAATCTCATGATATAAATTCCGATAAAAGAAACAAAATATCCTATCAGGTACATCCAGAAAATATAGTTATTTTCTCCTTCGCTGAGATTGACTACTTCTCTGGTATATCCAAAAAACCAAAGGAACACAATTCCCAATGGAAGCGATGCTATGAGTGCAACTATCAGCCAAATAAATTCTCGAGCAATTACTTTTCCCATTTACAAATAATTAAAATTAAGGCAATTTATCGTGATCCCTTTTTACCAGAATGGTCGCCAGCCAGATCAACAAGGCTCCGATAAAAATACCTATTAAAAAGGAAGTTATTCTATTTTGAAATAAGCCAAGCCAGGTTCCCAGAACCAAGACCAGCACAGTAAAGATACTGATATAAAATATTCTGAAAGCACCCGTG
>JBILRD010000349.1:0-3175 GCA_044372845.1 Saprospira sp.
GCTTCAGCAATTACAGGCTTATTGTTCCTTAGAGTTAATGCAAAAAAACAAATATAAATTTGTATCCAATGCAAATTTTAATCATTCAAACTGCATTTTTAGGAGATCTTATCTTATCCACTGCTTTAATCGAAAAACTAAAAAAGATTTACCCAGAATCATCAATTGATATTTTGATTAAAAAAGGCAACGAAAAAGTTCTAAATCATCATCCACAGATCAGGAATATTTTCCTCTTTGACAAAGGAAGTAAATTCAATAGTTTTCTTAAAAACATTAAGGAAATCAGATCTTTCAATTACGATTTGTCTATCAATCTGCACAAGCATTTCAGTACCGGTTTATTTTCCTTATTATTAAAAGCAAAGCAGAAAATAGGTTTTACTGAGAACCCCCTCTCCATTTTTTACAGTAAAAAATTTCCCTACCGATGGGAACTTCATGAAATCAATAGAATTCAATCTCTGATAGAACATTCAGGTTATACAGAAATATCAAATCCAAAACTATATCCAAGAGAGGAAGATTGGCAATTGGTAGAAGCTGAATTTAATAATCCCTATATCAGCATTTCTCCGGCTTCTATCTGGCCGACTAAAAGGCTACCAAATTCAAAATGGGTTTCTCTGATCAATCAAATACCGGATCATCTTGATATATATTTGATGGGCGGTCCTGATGATGTCAAAGTTTGCCAGGAAATTTCAAAATTATCTTCTCGCAGTGTAAAAATTATTGCTTCTAAATATCATATCTTGACAGACGCCGCAATCATGGCCAGGTCACAAATGAATTATGTGCTGGATTCTGCTCCCCTTCACATCTGTTCGGCTATGAACGCTCCTCAGACTGTCATTTATTGTTCTACGGCGCCAAAATATGGGTTTGGACCTTTGTCTGATATATCAATAAATATTGAAACAAATGAAAGCCTGACTTGTAGACCTTGTGGTCCTCATGGTCATAAAAAATGCCCGGAAGGACATTTCAAATGTTCCAATATTGACTTAGCTCACAGTATTACAACTAAAAAATGAGCCAGGAGATTACACTAGAGAACTTATTTGAATGGCAAAATAAAGGAATTGATTTTCAACTTATTGATGTTCGAACTGAAGAAGAGCATCTTGAATTCAACATTGGTGGAACTAATATACCATTGGATGAGGTCTTGAAAAGAAAAGAGGAAATTTCCAACTCCTTACCAGTTGTTTTTTATTGTGCCAAAGGAATAAGAAGTACTTTTGCAATCCAGCGATTGACCCCAATTTCCATCAATCCAAATTTCTATAATCTTAGTAAAGGCATAAAAAAATAAAAGCGATATGTGATTTTACATATCGCTTTTAGATTTATTATTTCTTTGCTGTATCCGTCTTGACAGTATCTTCAGGAGCTTCTACTCTTTGCATCTCGCTGCCTGAGTTCATCCTGGATTTAATTCCATAAGGTTTTAAGATATCTTCAATTTGCTTTTTGAAATTGGCATCAGTAATTCTAGAGCACAAATCCATAGCCGACTGAGCCGAAGCCAGTGCATTGGAGATTTCATTTTCAAACATATTGACCATATCAGGTTTTTTGGCACTCTTCAATAATACCTCTTTCTGCATTTCCAATTGTTTGATTTCCTCCTGCATCTTGATAGCCTGAGCATAAACAGCTTGAGACATGCCCTCAGAGCCACCGTTTGCCTGAACAAATCCGCTGATTTGCTGGCGCTTCATTTCGATACCATTGCTTAATTCATTCAATTGTCTAAGGAAATCCTCCATATTGGTAGCAGACATGAAAGCACTAAAATATTTCAATTTTTCAGCTGAAGAGGTTGCCAAATTCAAAATATGTGGTTTGGCTTTATCAGCAGCATCCAATTCAAAATAAAGATTTAAGGTCACTCTGGTGTAATACTCATCAATTGGGAAATTTTTGTGAGGGAAAGCCTCATGTAATCTCTCCAATGCCTTCAATGCTCTAACTTTATCACCTGCAGATTTCAATGAATTGATCAATCTTACAAAAGCATACTGTTGAGTTTGAATACTAGGTGAATAGCTTTCATCTACAAACATTTTATACTTATCAAAACCGCCCCATTTGAATTTTTCCATCATATTCTGATACATCAAATCCAATTCAATTCTACCCATTGACATAGCACCAGCTGCTTCGGAACCAGGTGTTTTGACTGGTACAATACGCTGAGCCATTCCTTCTAACTGGAGATATTCTTTGAAAGCTCCAATCTTTTCAGGTCTAACGGTTACCGCAAAGTAAATTGGTCTTTTCCATCCATTGGCAGCATTCGTAGCGACAATATCATATAGAGCAACATCATCTTTAAATATAGCTCTGCCATTTACTTTCAAAATAATCTGATCGACAATCTGCTCTTCTGGAACATTAGCAGGTACAACATTATTCTTTCTTATTGCAGATTTATCAATAGGTAAAAACATATCTGCAGTTGGAACATAACTGGCTGCATTTTGAATTGGATTGGAAGCTCCCATAAATTTAACTACTTCCATTAAGTTCATAGGACGTTTGGAATCCTGAACAGGAAGATAATTTCTTGGAGAACCTCTATAGGCATCTTTGCTAATAGTCATAGCAATGGCCTCAGAATTATTCATTTTTCTTCTAAGTTGATCGATATACCAATCCACCGCCAATAAGCTGAAATTAACGACTCTTACATCCGTTCTGATGCCCTCTACTTCCTGAGCATACCAAAGTGGATAAGTATCATTATCGCCGTAGGTAAATACAATTGCATTAGGAGCACAGGATTGCAGGAAGTTATTGGCGTAATCTCTGGCCCCGGTATGGTTCGCTCTGGAATGGTCATCCCAGTTTTGGAATGCCATCAAAATTGGAGCTGTCATTACCAAAATAAAAGCAAGAGCAGATCTTAATCCTGTATTGCTCAAGTATGATTTTAAACCATGGTATATACCAGCTACACCCATTCCTACCCAAATACAAAAAGTAAAAATAGATCCAACCAAAACATAGTCACGCTCACGAGGTTCACCAGGAGGTTGATTGGAAAATAAAATAATGGCAACACCAGTGACCAGGAATAAAACTCCCAAAGCCAAAGCATCCTGAGGACGACGGGCAATATGGAATAATAATCCAATCATACCAAAAATGAACGGCAGGAAGTAAT
>JBILRD010000350.1:0-3174 GCA_044372845.1 Saprospira sp.
GCAAATTCCTCTTAAACTGCTCAACAACAATCCTAGTTGTGATCCCGAATGCCAGATACCCTCTAATCGATGTCCTCTTGTTCGGATGATTGCCGGAGCTTTTTGAATTCCGTTTGAACGATAACGGACAGTTGCCAAATCATCAGATAAAGCTGATATAGCATAAATGAGATAATCCAAATATTGAATTTCAGCGAGTGGACGCAATCCTCTCATGGACATACCAATCGCCTGTCCTATAATTGACCATTCGCGAATACCAACATCAAAAACTCTTTCAATGCCATACTTATCCTGCATACCCATAAAACCCTGGTTCACATCACCTATTTTGCCAACATCTTCACCGAAAGCAAAAAAAGCAGGGTTATTGGATAAATGGTAATCGAAACAAGCATTCAATATTTCAAAACCACTTTTGGCTGCTGATTCCTCATTAAAAACTGGTTTAACTTCCTCTACTTTCAAAGCAGCATAATTAGAGTCGCTGTATAGTTTTGAAGTATATATCTCCTTAAAATTTGAGATCAAGCCATGGGTAAATTCCTCCAATTTACTCTTTTCTGTACTATTTTCGCTTCTCACGACACGAAGGATCTGCCTGCAAATCTTTACGACGTCTTTGTGAATCGGATCGATAGCTTTTGCTAAAGCATCTCTCAAAGATGTAACAGCTTCTGGTTCATTGGTATTTTGAATTAGAGCATCAATGATTTCTACGGCTGATTTGACATTGATTTTAATTGGTTCATTGAAATTATTAAAGGCCTTTTTGATAGCATCACGAACCTCAATAGCGACCTCTTCCTGAATTTTTTCAAGAGTTTCCTTGCTGGCAATTTTTTGCTCAATCATCCATGATTTCATCATTTCGATACCATCCTGCGTTTTTTCCCATTCGAGACGTTCAGGACTTTTGTATCTCTCGTGAGAACCGGAAGTGGAATGCCCTTGTGGTTGAGTACATTCCTGAACATGAAAAAGACAAGGGGTATGCGTTTCTCTTACCTTCTCAATGGCTTTTTCAAAAGTTTCACGTAATGATACATAATCCCAACCTTTGACAGTATAAATATCTACGCCTTTGGAATTTTCATCTGAATTAAATCCTTTTAAAACCTCAGAAATACTGCCTTTGGTAGTTTGAAATTGTCTGGGTACAGAAATACCATAACCATCATCCCATACGCAGACTGCCAATGGCACCTGTAATACACCGGCGGCATTGATGGTTTCCCAAAAAATCCCTTCAGAAGTAGAAGCATCGCCAATGGTACAAAATGACACTTCATTGCCATTCACTGAAAAATTGTCAGCAAGATTTCCGATTTGATCTTTACACTCTCTATATTTTTTTGATGCCAATGCCAGACCAAGAGCTCTGGCCATCTGACCGGCAGTTGGAGAGATATCGGCACTTACATTTTTGGATTTTGTATGGTTCAACCACTCACCTTCTTTATCAACTAAAGCCGTAGCAAAGTGTGCATTCATTTGTCTTCCGCCCGAGAATGGTTCACTTTCTGCATCTGCATGGGCATAAAGCTGAGCATAGAGTTGTTGTACATTGGCAAGACCGCTGGCAAGCATAAAGGTTTGATCTCTGTAATATCCGGATCTAAAATCACCTTCCTTAAACACTCTGGCCATGGCCACCTGGGCAATTTCTTTTCCATCACCAAAGATGCCAAATTTTGCCTTACCTCTAAGAACCTCTTTTCTACCACTTAGACTTGATTCCCTGCTAAGACAAGCAAATCTGAAATCTTGTAAAGCTTCTTCTTGAAACTTTTTTGTAAGTTTTGATTTTTTTGTAAGAATTTCACTCATATATATAGCATTTGAAATCTGTAACAATTGATAATTTGGCAAATTTACAAAAATTTCTTTAGCATAAAACCCTATTAGCATAGCTATTTATTTGTTCACAATAAAATAATCTTAAATGACAAAATGGGCATGGTTTGATCAAATTAAAAAACCTTAACATGTTAATTTTTATTTAATATGGTATATCACATGTGAAAATTAGACATTCCATCGTATTTTCGGTATCTGGTTTAATATGTACTTTCTGTCATAAGCACATTTTAACAAGTGAAATAGCAATAATCTTGATTTGATTTTTTACTTTTGGCATGCAGATTGTTAATGAGTAACTATTCATTTTAAACTTTAAAACAATTAGAATATGAAAACATTATTTTCCTTTTTTGCAATCCTTTTTGTTGCTGTAAGTTTTTCTTACGCACAGGATATTAAATTTGAATCAACTGAAATCAACTACGGCACAATCGACAAAGGTGCTGATGGTGTAAGAATTTTTAAATTTTCCAACACTGGTACTGCCCCATTGATTATCAGCAATGCTCAAGGAAGTTGCGGATGTACTGTTCCGACTTATCCTAAAGAACCAATCATGCCGGGTGAAAAAGGTGAAATCAGAGTAAAATATGACACTCAACGTGTTGGTGCTTTTACAAAATATGTAACATTAACTTCTAATGCAACCAGCGGAACAAGCACACAATTAAAAATTGCAGGAGATGTTAAACCTGAACCAGCTCCAACTCCTGAAGCTCCAAAAAATCTTTTCAATAACGGTAATTAGTATCCGTTTTTTGATAAAAATATCAGACCGTCTGTTTCAGGCGGTCTTTTTTGTGCCTTAGGATCATTGTGGAGTTGAAAAATCAACTATTGACAACTAATTAAAATTCATGAAATGAGTTTGATTTTTTTGCATAAATAAACAAGAAAAAACCCGCTTCAATCTTTAAAATTTGAAGCGGGTTTTATTTTAAATAATCTATTTCTAAAATTATATATTGATTATAATTTAATCACTTTTTGAATAGCAATGATACCATTCTCTGTTTCAATTTTTAGAAAATAAGTACCAGCAGTGCAAGACAGCTCTAAGCTGTACAGATCCTCTACATAAATACTTTTGTTTAAAAGCTCTCTACCCAACATATCATACATTGCAATATTAGTGATTGGAGAACTGGTCAAATTCTGAATTGAAATAAAATCTGAACTTGGATTTGGAAAGATCTTAATCAAATCATTTGGATTCTGAATATTAGTATTGGAATTGACTGGATTTCCCTGTCCATCTAAAATGTTTGATACAGATTTCAGAATAGCTGCAGACTTGGATGGGTTACATGG
>JBILRD010000354.1:0-3154 GCA_044372845.1 Saprospira sp.
TTTTTGTTTCTTACCCTTCTCATCCATCCAACTAACTGATTTTGTATCTCCAGCTAAATCCAGAACAGCATCTGTTTGTTCCTCATTCCATACATAAGTGATATTTTCCCAACCCTTAGGTTCATGAATCAACAATCTTGTTTCAATGATTCTTCTCCCCTTTTCAGGATTTCTTAAATCATTCGAGTAATAAAAATTTTTGATGAGTACTGTTCCTACTGGAAAATCCATGACCTCTTTTGGATCAAATGTTGCTTTTTGTCCCGCAGGCAGTCTTACAAATCTCATTTTCTGGGCATAATCCGAAAACAAAGGCGTTCTTAATTCGTAAGGGTGAACATTATTTTCGGGATTCAACTCAGCAATATTGCCCTTGAAAAAATTCCAGTTAGAAAGTTTTTCTGGGTATTTAGAATGATAAGTGTCATTATTCCATTGAAATGCAGAAAGCAAAACAATGAATAAAGGCAGAAAAAAACCGATTATAAAGAGCAGTTTAATCTTCATCAGCATATTTTTTATTAAAAATAGACATTAATTATGCCAGATGCAAATAATTTTTTTGACATTAAGTTAATAATTTTATCAGATTGACAATCTGTGATTTACAATAACAAAATGCCTAAAATCTAATGAGACAAATCTAATATTTTTGTTTTTGTTTAACATTTTTTACTCAAACGTTAAACAATATTTGAGTTGACTGTGTTTGGTATGTATTATTAAACAAAAAAATTGATCTAACATGAAAAAAGGTAATTTATTATTCCTAGCAGCCATGATGGTATTTGGAATCAGCATGAGCTCATGCAAAAAAGAAGAAGTAAAAGAATATGCAAAAATCATGGTAACACATGCTTCTCCGGATGCTCCTGGTGTTGACTTATTGGTAGACGGGGCAAAGCAAAATTCTGCTGAACTAACATTCCCTAATTCAACAGCTTATATCCAAGTTGAGGCAGGTACTAGAAACATCAAGGTAAACGTAGCAGGAACAAGCAATTCAGTTATCAATGCTGACATAAGCTTTTCAAAGGATAAGAATTATTCAATTTTTGCAGTTGATTCTGTATCTATTATCTCTGCTATCGTTTTAGAAGATGATTTGACTGCACCTGCTACTGGAAAAGCTCACGTACGTTTTGTACACTTATCTCCAAACGCTCCTGCAGTTGATGTTACAGTTGCTGGTACAAACAATATTGTTTTTGGAAATAAAGCGTTCAAAGAATATACAGCTTTTAAGGTATTAGATGCAGGTACATATGATCTAGAAGTTAAACTAGCGGATGCTAATGGCGCAGGAGCAGTTGTTCTTCCATTGTCAGGAATTACATTAACAGCCGGTAAAATTTACACTGTATTTGCCAAAGGATATGCTGGCGTAACTACAGGAAACGATGCTCTTGATGCAGAGATAATCGTAAATAAGTAATTAGTATATAATACTTTCTTAAAGCTGCACTCTAATTAAGAGTGCAGCTTTTTTTTATGATACTTTGTGCTAAATAAATTATCCAAGGTATTTTTCACTACAGAGATTCTGTGTTAAAATTTAAAAAAAGGATTGTAGTCTTTTGTGTTGGCCACCAAAGAGAGACCTGGGTTTTAACCCTGGGCTTTGTGGTTAATAATGCTAAGTATATTTTTTCACCACAGAGTTTATGAGCTAAAATCAAAACAGATAATTATATTTTATCAACAATATCTCGGTAAAACTTACCCGCCTTCCTGTGCTTTCCAATCCATTGACTCCGGTATTCATATCACCATCCTGATTTATCTGTACCAGAACATCGTAATCATAAAACAGGATCGTTCCCAAAGAAATTGATAAACCTTTGAAAATAAAAAAATCAAAATTATTGATCCATTCAAAATCTATATATTGCGGCTTATGGAGATAATCTGAAAACAAACTCAAAGTCGAGGTTAATCCTATCCTCTCTAGCTCTTTATACTTCCAGAATTTTTGTTGATAGAATACCTTCAAGGAAGCTCCCAATTGTAATGAATTGTTCGCAAAATAAATACCGTCATAAGTCTGTCCCTTTGGCTTTACATGCCATCTTTTAATAAATTCATCCCTGTCACTCCCTCCAAATGGCGTGCCGTGCAAACTAGAGCTTCGATCAGCATTGGACATTTTAGCAATAGAATCATCTGCTACAATAATTGTTTTGTAAGAAATTGGTGAAAATAATATCCTCCAGTTTTTATTGGGTTTGTAAGAAATACCTGGTGAAATCATCAAGGTCGCAGGTGAAAAGAATTTGGCAAAGGGGTAATCCATAACACTATTGTAAGCCGCCAAATAATTCCCTTCATAAGTAGGGGTAATCTGAGATAGAAAGGATATATCCAAGGCATAAGCCCAGGGACTTTCCTTAGCAATTCTATAATTAAATTGAGTTGTCAAACGAAGCTCATCCAAAGTCTTTTGAAAAGGCTTTTTTCCAGAACCCAATTTTTGTATTCCAAAATTGATGTTTAAATTGGAATTCCAGGAAAATCGTTCTTTTTCATAAAGGGCTGACCAGGCAGTATTTCCGCCAAAAGCTATCTTGTTTTCCCCCGCTCCAATCTTAGGATTTATCAACAACATCTGAGCAAAATCAAGACCTACGGCTCCTTTGAAATTCCAGGACTTTGGTGGGGTAACAGTACTGTCTTGAGCGGAGAGAGCCGTTGTAAAAATCAAAGGAAAAGTGAAAAAATTCAATAGCTTCATATCTTGTGTTTAATCATTAAAACACAAGATTAAAAACTAAAACAATCCCAAATAATGATAAAGCTTAAAGAAGCGGTTGATTTAGAACTTCAAAGGTGCTTTTTTACACTGATAAGGCTTCAAGTCTTTTGAAATATTTTTGAATCCATTGGATGCATCAATCTCGGCAAAACTTTCATTTTCATTGTCGTGAATACATATCAAACCTGTTTCACCCTTACTCTTTTCATCTCTGATTCCATCATAAATTATATGGGGAACTTTTTTACCAAATTTTAACTTAAAACGGAACATTTTGCCCATTCTTCCTTGCATAGTTGCTGGAACAGCCTTTCTTTCAAAACGATTGTGATGAATGGAGATATCACTTGGATATGGATAATAATCTTTGTCATTGAATGGGTTTGCTGTGATATAATAACT
>JBILRD010000019.1:0-12008 GCA_044372845.1 Saprospira sp.
TGCTCGCTCTTCTACTTATTGTACCGGTGTAGCATCTGTTGTTCAAGCTCCTGTTTTTCATGTCAATGGTGATGATCCTGAAGCAGTCGTTTTTGTTTCTAATCTTGCTGCTGAATATCGTCAGGAGTTCAACACGGATGTTTTCATTGACATGGTATGTTATCGTAAACATGGCCACAATGAGGGCGATGATCCACAGTTTACTCAACCACAGCTTTATAATTTAATCAAAGATCACAAAGATCCAAGATCACTTTATGTCAATAAATTGATTCAAGGTGGTGAAATAGAGGCATCATTAGCTGAAAAATTAGATAAGGAATTTGATAGTTTTCTACAGGAGCGTTTTGACATGGTGAAGCAAAAAACCTTACCATATAAATTTCAAGAATCAGAATTGGCCTGGCAAAAATTGAAAACAGTTACCACTAATGAAGATTATGATAAATCACCTGATACCAGCATCAAATTAGAAACTGTAGAAAGTATTCTGAATAAACTTCAAAGTATACCAGAAGATTTTCACCTGCTTCCAAAATTCAAAAGAATTTTAAGCAGAACAGAATCATTTCTACAATCCAGAACCTGCGATTGGGCAATGGCCGAACACCTGGCTTATGGATCTATTCTTATGGATGGCAAAGATATTCGTTTAAGTGGGCAGGATGTAAAACGAGGTACCTTCTCACATAGAAATGCTGTTTTGTACGATGCTGAAAACAATAAGCAATTCAACAGATTAAATCATTTATCAGAGAATCAAGGTAATTTCAGAATTTATAATTCTTTACTATCAGAATTTGCCGTGCTTGGATTCGAGTATGGCTATTCTTTGGCAACTCCTGAAAATCTTGTTATCTGGGAAGCACAATTTGGTGATTTTGTAAACGGTGCTCAAACGATCATCGATCAATTTATCAGTTCATCAGAAAGTAAATGGGGAAGAATGACTGGTTTGGTGATGTTGTTGCCTCATGGATACGAAGGTCAGGGTCCAGAACACTCGAGTGCCAGATTGGAAAGATTTTTACAAGCTTCTGCTGAATTCAACATGACGGTTGCCAATGTAACTACTCCAGCCAACTTTTTCCACCTCATCAGAAGACAATTGGCCAGACCTTTCCGCAAGCCTTTAATTGTCATGAGTCCAAAAAGTTTATTACGCCATCCACAATGTGTATCATCTTTAGAAGATTTCTCAAAAGGTGGTTTCCAGGAAATATATGATGACCATTCCGTAGATTCTAAAAAAGCTGCAAAGGTGGAGAAAGTGCTTTTCTGTAGCGGTAAAATCTACTATGACCTGATGGCTAAAAAAGAAGCTGACAAAAGAGAAGATATTGCTATTGTCAGATTAGAACAGCTCTATCCATTCCCAAAAACACAGATGGATGCCATTTTGGATAAATACAATAAAGCAAAAGTATGTTGGGTACAGGAAGAGCCATCCAATATGGGTTCATGGCAGTATATTCTTGCTTTCTACAGAAATAATGATATTGAACTAATTGGTAGAAAATCAAGCGCTTCACCTGCGACCGGTTATAAAAAACTGCATGCTAAGGAATTTGATGATATCATGAGCAGATCATTTGCTCCCGTTGAAAAAGCTGCTAAAAAGTAGCATTTAGCAACTTAAACCAAAACCTGAATGTCTATAATTTTTGGATTGTTGATTCTACTTGGAGTACTCTTTATTGGTATAACCATATTGGGCTATTACCTGCCAAACCACTGGCAGATTGAAAAAGCTGTAATTGTTAATACCGACAAAGAATTTATATTTCCGTTGATCAACACCATCAAGAATTGGCAGGACTGGTCAGTCTGGAATTCAGACCACAAATTGGAAATAGAATATTCTGGTCCGATGACCGGTGTTGGCGCCAGCAAAAAATGGGATGGCAATCAAATTAAAGGTAAAATCACGATCACCAAGTCCGTTTCGAGCAATACCATTGAATTCGATATTAAAATAGAAAATGACAAATTCAACATCAAAAATTTGATTGTTGTAGAAGCAACAATGCCAGCTTATTCACAAGTTGCCTGGCGTGCTGAATTAAATATCCCAAAAAACTTCAATCCAATTTATCGATATCAGGCATATTTTTTAAAGTCCTACATGGAATCGAGTATGACTGAGAGCTTGAAAGGCTTACAATCTATATTCGAAAAAAATGAAGAGCATGAGGAGTTGGATATTCTGGATTGATTATCCCTCTATTATCCTAAGTTATACAAGTATTGACAATGTCGAATAATTATGTAGTCATTATGGCCGGCGGAATCGGAAGCAGATTCTGGCCATCCAGCAGAAGCTCTAAGCCAAAACAGTTTTTAGATATTTTAGGTCTTGGAAAATCCTTGATTAGATTGACCTTCGAACGTTTTCAACATTTGGTGCCGGATTCAAATATTCTTGTGGTCACTCATCAGGATTATTTTGAAGCTGTAAAAACAGAGTTGCCTGAATTGAAGGATGATCAAATTCTTTGTGAACCTTCCAGACAAAATACAGCGCCCTGTGTTGCCTATGCCGCTTTCAAAATCAGAAATTCAAATCCGAATGCAAATTTCGTGGTGGCTCCTTCAGACCATCTAATCGTCAAGGAAATAGAATTTTTGAAAAAAATAGAGCAAGGGCTTGATTACGTTGCAAACAATAACGCTTTGCTCACTCTAGGCATCAAAGCAACCCATCCGAACACCGGATATGGTTATATCCATTATGACAAGTCATCAGGGGAAGAGGAGATCTTTAAGGTGTTCAGATTTACTGAGAAACCGGATTTAAGAACGGCTGAAATCTTCTTGGCTGGCGGAGAACATCTTTGGAATGCCGGCATATTTTTGTGGAATGTCAATACAATTCTGAAAGCTTATCAGGAATACCAACCTGAGCTATACAGTGCCTTTGAAAATATTGCTGATAAACTTTCCGGAGTCGAAGAAAAGCAAATCATTGAGCAGCTCTACCCTAGCCTCGAGTCTATCTCTGTAGACTATGCCATCATGGAAAATGCTCCCAACATTTATACCCTACCGGCAGATATTGGATGGTCGGATATAGGAACCTGGGGTGCTCTGCATGAAATTCTGGAAAAAGACCAGCATGACAATTCGATTTTGGCAACCGATAAAAATCAGATTATTCTTGAAAATTCAAAAAACTGCCTGGTCAAAAGCTCCAATCCTGACAAGTTAGTAATCATTGGAGAACTGGAGGATTATATTGTTGTGGACGAGAAAGATGTTTTGCTTATCTACCCCAAGGATAAGGAGCAGGAGATAAAACCATTGTTGAAGAAGGTAGAGGAGAAGTTTGGAGGGAGGTTTAGTTGATTATTAGCTAAGGCCACCAACCTTAATTGCAATTATGATTTGATTGCACGATATTTACATTTCTAAATAAATTTTAGTCTAAAGTATTAGCCACTAAGACCCAATGACACTAAGGAACACTAAGCTCTCTTTTTGAAGCTTTATGACCTTGTGACTTCGTGGTGAAAAAATAGCCACTAAGACACTATGGAACACAATGTTCTCTTTTTGAAGCTTCGTGACCTTGTGACTTCGTGGCAAAAATAAAAATATACAAACTTCAAAAAAGTATGAATCAATTCATTAAAATATCAGAACAAGAAGAAATAATTGGTAAGGCAATCATAAATGCAGCATTTGAAGTTCATAAAGAGTTAGGCCCAGGACTTCTAGAAAAAGTTTATGAAATATGTTTTTGTCATGTTTTGAAGAAATACAATTTTGAAGTAAAAAGACAAATTGATATCCCTATTTACTTTGACGGTTTATATTTTGAAGAAGGTCTTAGACTTGATGTATTGGTTAATAATTCAGTTATATGTGAAATAAAAGCAATTGAAACTGTAAATCCAGTCTGGGAAGCTCAATTATTGAGTCACTTAAAACTGAGTGGTAAAAGGTTAGGATATCTTATCAATTTCAATGTTCCTTTGATGAAATTTGGTATAAAAAGAATGGTATTATAAATATTATTTTATTACCCCAAAGACACTAGGGAACACTAATTTTTCTTTGTGAAACTTCGTGACTTGGTGACTTCGTGGTGAATAATAATTAGCCACTAAGACCCAAAGACAGAAAGATATACACTAAGTTATTTTAGTGCATATTTGTGAGTTCGTGGCTAGAATAATACTAATTATTGCTGTTATGGATTATTCAACTATTTTATCTGAAAATTAAAATGATGAATTTAATCAAAAGGGGCTTACTAGTACGAATTGAAGATTGATTAAATCCTATCAGTACTTCCCATAAATAATAAACGGAACGTATAAGTTAATCTTAAAGGCAGTTCTAGCTATGTCTGGATCATAAGTGCTAGGATACAACATTCTTCCTGTTGATAGATATCTAGGTGAAAATTCAAAATTCATACACATTTTAAATTTTATTCGAAGGCCAAATACCAATCCGCTAGAACTCGCATCATTTTCAAAAGAAGGTTTATCAATCAGGGTATACAATTCGATACCATCGTTCAAGCCAGCCCAATCGTATCCAATTGATCCACCATATCGAATAATTGAATAATTATATCTTCCTTCAAAAGATTCATCAAGAATTGAATTGCCTGAGACGTAACCTGATCTGCCAGCCCAACCCAACAAGGCAGACAATCTTAATTTTTTACCAAGCGTAAATTTTCCATCTATACCATAATTTGAATGGCTTCCATTGATATCATCATTTTCCTTGAGGAGAGCATTGCTACCCCATTTGAAATAAGTAGAAAAATTCATGTTAAATAAATAATGATGCAAAGTATGTAACTCAACGGCTGCACCAACATAAGGGAAACTCAGGTTATAGTTTTTTGATATGGGTGTATAGTTTAAAACTGAATAGTTATAGGTATTTACCACAATAGGATAATTCCAGAAACCTAAACAGAAATTGGCTCTGATAAAGGTATTCATCAAATCTTCATCTTCGTTATAATCACCAGCACCTAAAATCATAGCCATATAATCTGATACAGAGCCCATATTTTCCTTCATTATATTGTCCTGTTCAACATCATAATTATAGCTACTGGAGCTACCTTGAGTATTACTTTTAGATATGGAATCTGATTTTTCTTGTTCTTTTTTCAAATCCTTTGCTAACTTTTTCTCTTCATAATCATTTATTAAAATAATAAGTAGGGCATCCAAGTCTATTAATTTTTTTTCAATTTCAACAAGTAGGATGATTAACGCATTCTCTTCCTCAGTATCAAAAGGTTTTGTATTTCCTCCAAACCCATATTGTAATTTAAGGTTTGCAGAATGCAGCTTGCTAGATATAGCACTAATCTGATTTGTGTATTCCTCTGAGGATGTATGAGCGGTGGTAAATGCCTTTTGTTTTATTTCATCAAACCTAGCGGTCAGTTTTTCAATAGTACTTTTATAAGTACTCTTTTTATTATCAACTTCTATCTTACAAGGTTTCACAACATTTTCTAATTCCTTTGCTCTTTCATTGAATAATTTTTTTTGAACAGCAAGATACTCGTTGAAAGCAATATCAGGCGAAACCTGTTCCCAAGGCTTTGATTTTGCAGTGCAGCATGGAGGAGGACCTCCGTGCATACAATATCTATCCTTAATTATTCTCCAACCTAAACTTGCTGAGCAATACTCTCTTATCAAAAAATCTTTTTGTTTAAAATCTTCTTCTCTATATTTTTTTAACAATTCAGCCGCCTTTTGTCCACATGAACTATTACCACCGATTGTAATACCAGGATCTTTATTAAAATCAATTTCTCCGATTGTGATATTGTTCATTCTGGCTACATCAGAAGCTGAGGGGCAACGAAGAGCAAATACGGAGTTAAAACTTACATCACATAAAGGTTTGCAACTATCAGAGTTGATACTGCCATCTTCTTCGAGCTGGGCGATGCTTAGAAAAGGAATAAATAAAATTATAAACGATAATAGCGCTTTCATAATTTATTTGATTTTATTTAGGTTTTTCTGATACCAAAAATAAAAAATCAAACTAAATTATATACATAATCAATTGAATATTAGATAAAAAACATAAATTATTTTAAAATAGTTGGATCATAGCCCCACTCCTCAAATGAAAAAGCCCATTCTTTTTGTATCCTTTCAACTATTTCCGGAGCTAAGGGTTTGAAAGAATTTTTTTCATAATTCTCAACAGTGTCCAAATATTTCTGCTTTCGATAGCAGTTTTTTCCCAATCTGGCAGATTTAGATGATTATAAGAAAGATAAAAAAGCAATAACCTGTCCAAAATGCGGTAACAAAAAAAGCAAATATGACGATTACTGTGTTAATTGCAAAAATGATATAGAAGAGGAAAATGAAGAAGAATCTGAGGAAGAATATTAAAGTAGAAATTTGGTGGGAGGTTTAGTTGAGTGTTAAATCCCAAAACCAAAAATTGCAATTGTAATTTGATTGCACGATATTTATATATCTAAATAAATTCTAGTCTAAAACATTTACCGCCAAGACCCAATGACACCAAGGAACACAAAGTTCTCTGTAAATCTTGGTGACTTCGTGGCGAAAAAAACCTTATAAGGCTCTAAGATGCCATACTGAAAATATACTTCGTACAATTATTCCAAATCAATAATTTTTGTAAAAAATTAAAATTGAATCTTTTAAAAAATATTTACATTTAAATATCTTTAATTTCAAACAAACTACTGAACCATGACCGAATCCGACCAAATTATCATTTATGGTATGATAGCCGTGATCGCCATTGCGATATTGATGATTATCACAGCCATAGTTTTTGAGAAAAAAATTAAAAACAACAAGGTCAAATGGCTAAGCTATGCCATCATTTTTCTTGTTGGTGTTATTATTTATTTGATATTCCCAATGTCAGAAACAAATGGTGGAAATCTGGATTTAAGTTTAGGAACAGTGATCGGTCTTTGTATATCGGGCTTTACGGTTATTACCGCCATAACGGTCTATTTCATGTATTATGAGGCAAGTATTGCCAAAAGGATGATAGAAAATGCCATCAGGTTTGGTAAAGAACTGAATTTGCATACCAATGGGATTCCTACAGAGAAAAATGTCCACTTTACTAAATTGGGTTTTTCCTGGAGTGGCAGATTGGATAACAGATGGAATCTGTTTCATTACGATGAAATAAAATTCATCCCCAGATTATCCATACAAGACAAAAGACCACCTAAAACCAGAAGTTATTACCAATATAAAGTCAGAGCAACTCAAAATACGGATACAGTCATCAAAATCATGACAAACATCGATTTAAACAGATTCAATTTCGTTGAATATGAAACAGTTCTGACACCATATTCAGATCTCAATGAGAAAGTCATTATTTATATCAAATCCGGTAAAGAGAAATTTCTAAAAAAACTGGAAGATGCAAGTTTCAGAAAAATACTTATAGAAAATTATCTACACTTAATGGAGGGATTAGATACTAATTCTGAACAGGAAATTATCCATTTAACCAGGCAAAAGGGACATCCTGAATTTGGTTTTTTTACCGACAATTTTAAACTTGAAATGGATTACCATGTTGCAAACAAAAAAGCCCATCTCCAATTTTTAAAGGAATTTATGGAATACTTTGACAATTGATTTATTTCAATTTTAAAGTGTAATATTTCATTGTTTTTAAATACATTTTCTATGTCCTATCCTGGTGAATTGCTACAGTGGTCTAATGATAAAATGGAAATTTCGCTAAGAGACAGAGAAAGAACCATTGAAATTTGTAATAAATCTGACAATGGACATGATAGTCACGAGTTGATTATAAGCTTAGAAAAATTCATTTTAGATCCATATATTAAATCATCAATTGACTCCTATTTTTCCTCGGAGACCTATGAAGAAATTTTCAAGGAAGCCCAAAAAAGAACTACTGAAGAATATTTGAGGTTTCGAAAAGAAAGACTCGATTATACAATCTATTTTATTCAATCTCTAAATTTCATGGAGGATTGTCAGCGATTTTTTAAGGAAAATAACCAGGTAATTCACGTTCTTCGCCGACCTTTTAGTTTGACAAGACCAACTATTGATCAAATTGATAAGATTGAAGGTCAACATACTGTTTTTGAATACCTAACTTATAACAAAGGTTCATTCAAAATCATCTCCAAAGACAATCAAAAGCTTATATTCGAATCTCAGATTTCTGATGATGATGCTAGAGTTGTCGAAGGATTGTACTTTGACGGTAATTATTACATCAGCAGGAATAATTTTATTACTATCATCAACGAGGAAGGTGAAGAGCTCTTAGGAAAAGATGATTTAAAAGATGTATATCAATATTTCAGCTTACACCGTATAAAAATCATAGATGAGAAGCCCTTTGTTTACTACAATGATAAGACAGAACAGTACAACCGAGGTTACTTTTGTCTTGATTTGGATCAAAAATCCTTAATTGGTCGGATTGATGCTTGATTTAATTTATAATAGATGGATCATAGCCCCACTCCTCAAAACTAAAAGCCCATTCTTTCTGTATCCTTTCAACTATTTCCGGAGCTAAGGGTTTGAAAGAATTTTTTTCATAATTCTCAACAGTGTCCAAATATTTCTGCATTTCGATAGCAGCATTTTCCCAATCCGGCAGATTTAGATGATTATATACTTTCTGCATGGTCTTAATTGGTTCCAAAGACAACTCTTCGAAACTAATTTCTATCAAATTTTCTGATGGAATGCGCTTCCTTTTCTCCATGTAAGCCATCATCACTTCATTATAATTTCTGAAAGTCAGGTCAATGACGTCCTGTTCAGACATATCCTGCAGAAACTGAGATTTGGTTACTTTCTGATGGAGTATCATGGTTGAACGATAGATCTCATAAGGGTTTCTATGAATGAATACAAATTTCGCTCCGGGATACAATTCTGCCAGTTCTGTTGGTCTAGCTGTATTGAATGGATTTTTTATGACTAGTCTTTTATGATCATTAGCATAGGCTACAATTCTTAACACTTCGTCATATGCCTTTTGCCATCTCTTTTTATGTTTTACAGAAGAATTGTTAAAGTTGACATAGTTGTCAAAATAAGTTCTGTTTTTTGGAAAGAATAAACTGTGAACGCCACTACAAGAACTTCTGTTTCCGACAGATTGCTCTTCTTCTGAAGCGGTAAACATTCCAAACTGTACATTATCCATTGGTCTTTTCTCTGGCACAAAAACAGAAAGCATCCTATCCAGCCAACCTTTGCCCAATAGAGAAATATTGATTAAAAAACCATGATAATTAGAAACAAAACCAAGATTGGGGTCTTTGGCCATCAAGTAATGAAGATGGGTCGTTCCACTTCTCCAATGACCTAAAATAAAAATGGGCGGATTGGAATGAATATTAACATTCTTCAACCTTGATGCGAAAATAAGGTTCTGAAGTACAATAAATATTTGAGTTATGGAGGCAAATAGGTATATTTTAAAAAGCATCCAATATTTTGAAGGAGAAACTTTATTACTTCTGAATAAATTGATCAGGACAGAATAGTGCGTAAAATACAATTGGTGATCATTCACCTCATAAGACTTTTTCTTATCGGACTTTGACATAAAATATTTAAAAAAGGGGATTATTAGAATTACTTATTCATGTCTCAAAGCTTCAATAGGATCTAAAGAGGCGGCCTTCATAGCGGGATAAATACCAGAAATCAATCCAACTATAAAACACAAAGCCAGACCGAGCGCAATCCAAAGCCATGGAATCATGAAAGCGCCTCCCATTGCCAGGGTAACGATATTTCCCATTAAGATTCCCAGAATCACTCCCAAAAGACCACCAATCTGGCAAATAACAATCGCTTCAATCAGAAATTGATTGAGAATGGTTCTTTTGGTTGCTCCTAAAGACTTGGCAATACCAATTTCTCTTGTTCTTTCGGTTACTGATACCAACATAATATTCATCAAACCAATGGCTGCACCCAGTAATGTGATCAAACCGATAACCACCGCTGACATCTGTATCGTAGCTGTGTTTTCATCCAGAATTTCAATCAGGTTATCACTTTTATCAATCATAAAATCTGCTTCCTGACCTATCGGAATTTGTCGAATGCCCCTCATCAGTCCCTCCGCCTCTGCGATTGCAAAATCCATTTGCAAAGCATCTTTGATGGCAACAGAGAGATTGTAGGAATTCGTCTGAGAACCAAAATATTTTCTTAGCGTCTGAAGTGGGATAAAAACCATTCTATCTCCAGAAAAAGTCATACTGGAACCTTTTGTCTCCAATACACCAACTATTGTAAAACTGATATTTCTGACGCTGATTACTTTACCAATAACCGTAGAGGCCGGTTTGTTTGGAAACAATTTATCAACGATTGCTGTACCAAGGATAGCAACATTATTACCTTCGAAAGTTTCTGCTGCAGTTACATTTCTACCAGTTCCAATCTTATATCCTGCTACATCAAAATAGGTTTCATCCACACCGTAAACAGCGGTATTAGGATTAGTTTCAATATTGTCATGTTTTACTACACCAGAAGTAGTCCCTAAAGCAGAAACAGATACTTTTGAAGGAAAACGAAAATTCTCTTTAAAACTGATAGCCTGTTTGTAGGTAATAGATTTTCCAACATTGGCTCTTTCGCCTCTTCTTCCTCCCTGTACTCCGGTACCACTGCGAATGATATTGAAAGTATTAGCTCCAACGCTTGCAAAATTGCTGGATAAGGAAGCTTTGATACTGTCTATAGAAGTTAATATTCCTACCAATGCCATGATACCAAAAGCAATTATCAGAAAAGTCAAAGCTGTTCTCAACAAATTTGATCTAATAGAACTTAAGGCAAAACCAATACTTTCGGATATTTTCATTTTAAAATGATTAGAAAAGATAATCTTATGAAACAAAGAAGCGCTTAAATTGATTAAAGCGCAAAACAAAGGGCTCTATTTTTCAAGAGCCCCTTTTATACTTACCTAACGGCATAAACATTAAAAAGATCAGTTTTTTCCAAAGCTTTTTCTCTGTCTGTCGTAATTTTTTTAAATCCTTTGTCTCGAAGCATATTTTGAACATATTCCAGACGGCCTTCGTGGTCGTGAACTTCCACAACAACTTGTTGAACTTTATCCCAGTCAGATTCTTCAATACTTTTCAGAGCATAAAGTTCAGCGCCCTCACAGTCAATTTTCAACAAGTCGATTTTCTCAATATCGTGTTCCTTGACGATTTTAGAAACAGGGATCAATTTACATTCAAATTCTTTAGTTCCGCTTCTCAAATAGTTGGCTATCAATCGAATGATAAATCTTGGCATAAAGCGCACCCATCTGTATGCTTTCGGAGCATCGTCCAAACTACCTTTGACAGCGTCGACAAACATTTCAGGGTCATTTTTCCACATTTCATTATGAGCAGTAGACAATGCAGGACTGTTTGGATAATAAGTAAAAACAGCTGTTCCTTCGGTATCTGAAACACCGTAAGGCAGAGCAAAAAATCTATCTTTTCCGAATTTATCGGCATTAGCTTTTAACACTGCGAATATATCAGGAATTGGTTCAAAGGCAAAAACTCTGATATTTGGGTATTTTGCACATGCTCTGATACCAAAAATTCCAATATTAGCTCCTACGTCAACAATAGTATCTCCATCTTTGATAGACACTCCATGTTGAAAGTAACCATCAATATGACTATCTAAAACAATAGCCTCAGATTTTGTTAAGCAGTATAATTCAGTGCCGTCCTCGAGCTTACCTTTTTTTAATTTATTAGACATAGGGTTATGGTTTAGAATTTTATCTTTTTTAAATTTCAAGCCGAAAATAGCAATTTTTTACCAAAAATCTTTTTTGTGTGGATATCTCTCCAAATACAAGGAAGAAATCATCTCAATCAATTTATCTCTGAATTCCTCTATACCCTCTCTGCTGATTGCCGAAATAAAAACAGCTCTGTCCTGAGTCCTCTCCTTCCAAATATTCAGCAA
>JBILRD010000355.1:0-3149 GCA_044372845.1 Saprospira sp.
TTATTCCTGCTAATAGCTCTGTTGGACAATTGGATTTTTCCAAATTCAAGGATTATGATTTGTTGATTATCAACGATTTGAAATCTATCTCTTCCGGTTTTGCTGCAGAATTGAAAAATTATATTGAATCAGGAGGAAATGTTTTCATCTTACCGGCAAAGGAAATCAATCTCAATGAGTACAACGCTTTCTTCAATTCATTAAATGCCAATGAGTTTTCAACCTTTGACAAAAGAGATCGAGTCGTTTCTTATGTCAATTATCAGGACTTTATTTTTAATGATGTATTCGATGAAAAAAAAGACAATTTAAAACTACCGAGTACCAAGTCGAATTACAAATTCGTACAAAAGGCATCCAGTAATGAAGAAGTATTGCTTAAATACAGAGATGGGCAAAGCTTTTTAGGTAAATATTTAGTAGGACTAGGAAATTTATTTGTCTGTGCAGCACCGATAGATACTGACATCTCTGATCTGGTTAAAAATGCGGAGATATTCGTTCCCATGCTCTACAGAATGGCTTTGGCAACCGGCAAAGATAGAAAAGTGGCTTATGTAATCGGTGTTGAAAACACCCTTGAATCGGACAACAAAAGCAATTCTTCTGAGTCCGTTTTTAGAATGGGCAATGCTTCCGGAGAATTTATTCCCGAACAAAGAAGACTTGGAAACAGGTTGAAGATTGGTATCAACAACCAGGTCAAAGAAGCAGGATTTTACAATTTATACCTTGATCCCAAAGAGCTGTTGGATAAATTTGCTTTCAATTATGACCGTAGAGAATCAGCTATGGATTTTGTTAAAATCAAGGATTTGAAGAAGATTGTTGGAGAGGATGTTACCATTATTGACGGTACCTATTCCAGAGATTTCAAAGGAATTCTGGCCTCAGAGAAAAAAGGTATTCCGCTCTGGAAATGGTGTTTAATGCTTACACTCCTGTTCCTGGTGGCAGAAACACTATTATTGAGGTTGATGGGCGAAAAGAAAATTCTCAAATCAACTGCATCGGATTCAACTACCAAATAATTAAAGGCTAAATTTTAATCTTTTTAGACAATGTCAGAAGATTCTATCAGTTTAAACAAATTTATCAGTGAAACAGGCATCTGCTCACGCAGAGAAGCGGATCGTTGGATAGAATCCGGCCGAGTCAAGATCAACGATAAGGTTGCTCAAAAGGGAAACAGAGTTTTTCAAAATGATAAAGTAACTGTCGACGGAAAGCCCTTAAAATCAAAACCCAAGACTGTTTTTATAGCCCTGCATAAACCGGCGGGAATTACCTGTACGACAGACTTGAAAGACAAAGACAATATCATTGATTTTGTCAAACACAAAGAGCGAATATTCCATATTGGTCGATTGGATAAGGCCTCTACTGGATTGATTTTTTTGACCAATGACGGTGATATTGTCAATGAAATTCTGAGAGCAGAAAATAATCACGAAAAAGAATACATTGTGACTGTTGACAAGGCTATTACAGACAGCTTTGTAAAAAAAATGAGCAGTGGAGTATCTATCCTTGGCACCAAAACCAAAGATTGTTTTGTCGAGAAAATCAATCCACAAACTTTTAGAATTATTCTCACCCAAGGGCTCAATAGACAAATTAGAAGAATGTGTGAGGCCTTGGATTATCAGGTGATGACGCTCAAAAGGATTAGGATAATGAATGTCAAATTGGATGGTTTAAAAGTCGGACTGTGGAGAAATTTGACAGAGGAAGAAATGAAAGAACTAAAAGCTTTGTTGAATAAGGTTAATAAGGTTTGAAAGTTTACAAAGCCCTCGATAGTTTTACTAAAGAGGGCTTTGTTTTTATTTCATATACAACATCGCATACTTGGCGACATATTTTCCAAGGATATCAAATTCCAGATTTACCTTGTCTCCTACCCTTATATCTTTAAAAGTGGTATGCTCATAAGTGTATGGAATGATAGCGACATTGAAAGTATTTGTACTGGGATTCACCACCGTCAGACTAACACCATTGATGCATACACTACCCTTGTCAACAAGAATATGATCCGGGTTTGGGGCATACTCAAAATAATATTCCCAGCTACCATCCTGCTCCACAACCTTGGTGCAAAATCCAACATCATCTACATGTCCTTGAACAATATGTCCATCCAGACGACCATTATAACTCATGGCTCTTTCAAGATTGACCTTATCCCCTACTTTAAGTTGACCAAGATTGGTTCTGTTAAGTGTTTCTAGAATAGCAGTTACAGAATAGCTCTCATTGTCAATGGAAGTAACAGTAAGGCAAACACCGTTATGCGACAGACTTTGATCAACCTTCAGCTCTTTGGCAAGAGTGGAATGAATAAGAAAATGGATATTTGAACCCTCTTTATTAATGGCCAAAACTTCGCCAAGAAACTCTATGATACCTGTGAACATGCAATGGTTTTGATTTATGATTTTGTGTAGCTGAAAGTTTCCGTTTTCAAGGTTTTGTTTTTGAAATCATTTTCCACAGAACTTAGCAGATTTCCAGCTTCATCTTCCGTGAATTCTATGCCTCTGAACAGCTTATCTTGTTCATACTCTTTATGAGTAGTTTTACTTGCATTTTTACTGTCTGCCTGGTATTCATAATTGATGACCAGTTTTGTAGAATTGCTGTGATAAATGATAGTATTTTCAATCAATCTGTTATGCTCATCGTATTTTGGATGGTACTCCTCGATCAGCTCTTCTACATCTTCGTCTTCGTCATCTACCAGGTAAATCATCTTTTTTACCAATGAAGGGTAACCTTCTTTATTGTATTCAAATAATATTTTGGCTTCTTCCTCATCGCCATAAATTTCTGAAATACAAGTTAATTGATCACCTTCCCAATCCAATTCATAACCGGCTGCTGGTTCCTCATCTTCTACTTCCTGAGGGTAGACTTCCATAAGTATTTTAACAAGTCTGCCTTCCTGATCATACTCATAGATGTCAATATCATGTGTTTCGTCTGTAGTTTCGATATATTCACTTTTGATCAGTAGATCTTTGTCATTGTACTCATAAATCCAGACACATGATTTTTTACCTTGTTCAAATAGCTCTATTTTTTGGACTGATCCATTATAGGAATATTTGTACTCCTCTATTACTTTACCAGTTGGGTCAAAATTT
>JBILRD010000356.1:0-3141 GCA_044372845.1 Saprospira sp.
GTGGGGTAAAATAGACTTGTGGAAGGCATTGTCCGTTGTAAGGCCAGATTTGTACAATGAAAATTTATCAGCTTCACAATTAAATGTTTTTCCAAATCCTTCCAATGGTCAATTTGTGTTGATTAGTCCAGAGGAAATGGGTTCCTGCAGAGTAGTGTTGAACAATCATCTTGGTCAGAAAATTGCAGAAAAGAAGCTTGACTTTCTTAGAATTCATCCAATGGATTTTGTGGGAATTCCAAATGGTCTTTATATCTTGACGATCATTCCTGATAAAGATCCCAAGAATTTCTACACTACTCAAATTAGAATTAAATAGGATAGATTTGCTTTCTCCCAAGTTGCCTGTTGTCAATTTCTTAAAGAACTGTTAAAGTTCCCGTTTTTTTTTATTACCTTCGTCCTTACAAGATTATAATTTTAAAGGATGTAGATCTCCTGGAGTTTTGAATTTTTAAGTTAATGAGACAATATTTAAATACCACTCTTGCTGTTTTTCTTCTTTTGTCAATATTCTTTTCTGCTTGTGAAGAAAAAAAGTCTGTGAACCGTTTTCAACAGGATGGTGTTGGTTTTATCATGCCTGAATTTTGGAAGATCACAGAACTTGATAACAAAGATTCTTCATTTTTCTTTATGGCTTTGAGTAAACAGGGTCACGGTGCCAGCGCTGATGCCATCATCGAATGGAATAACGGGGAGTTTGAGTTGGATACCATTCTTGCCAGCAGACAAAAAGATTATACCAATCAGGAAGTTTTTAAAAAAGGAAATATTGCCTTTTCAGCTCCGGAATTCACTCAATTTTCAAAATATAAATCTTTGACCAGTAAATTTAATTTCACTGCATTGGATGTGAAATACATTGGTCAAATCTATTGTTTCTATGTTCCCACTTGTAATAAAACTTTCATGATTGTTTTTCAACAAGTCGCAGCAGATAATGACAAGCAGAAAGAAGATTTTTTGCAAATAGAGAATAGTTTTTTATGCAATTTATAATTCATTAACTGATGAAAACAGTTAGAATCGCCGGTGTTCAGGGATTTTACGGCGATAATCCTCTTGGTGCAATGATGGTGGCCATGTCACAGTCAGCCGATTACTTGATGCATGATGCCCTTTCTGAGTTAACACTTTCTATTTTACAAAAAGATAAACTTAAGGATCCAAATCTTGGATATGCCAGAGATATAGAACTTTTAGCACAAAAATTATATCCGATTGCGCTGGGTTCTGGTATCAAAATCGTAACTAATTCCGGTGGATTAAACCCAACAAGTGCAGCCAAAAAAGTTCTGGAATTACTTAATGCTCAAGGAATAACAAACGTAAAAATTGCGGCAATAGAGGGTGATGATCTTTTGGATCAATTAGAGGAACTCAAGTCTTCTGACCTCCCATTATTAAACTTAGATACTCAAAGCCCTTATAAAAATTCGGAATTTGAAGCGACTCACGCCAATGTTTACATCGGAGCCAAATCAATCAGAGAAGCTTTAGATCAAGGAGCACAGATTATTCTGGCTGGCAGAGTAGCAGATCCTTGTCTGGTATTGGGTATCTTAGCTCATGAATACAACTGGAATTTGGAGGGCGACCTATCTCAAGAAGAATTAAATCGCCTGGCAAATGGGATCATGGTAGGACATGTTATCGAATGCGGTGGACAAGCATCCGGCGGAAATGCTTACAGTGAGTGGCTCAATAGAGATTATTCTTTTGGAACCCTTGGATATCCAATTGCTCATGTATCAGAAGATGGGTCAGCCGTCATTACCAAGGTAGAAGGTTCTGGTGGAAAAATCAGCAGAAATACGATCAGAGAACAGTTGGTCTATGAAATACATAATCCACAGGCATACATTACGCCTGATGTTATAGTGGATTTTACCAAAATTTCAGTAGAAGAAATTGACAAAGATAAGGTGAAAGTCTCAGGTGCGATTGGATCCAAAAGACCAGAACAGTTAAAACTTTGCATTGGCCAAATGGAAGGTTATATGACGGAGCAATTATTCTTTTTTTCATATCCTTATGCCTATGATAAAGCAAAAGCCTTTGTTGAAGCGGCTAAGGAAATCTGGTCCATGTTGCCTTTTAAATACGATGAACTGCGTGTAAATTATATGGGAATCAATGGTATCCATGACACAGCGGCACCTATGCCATCCAAGGAGTTTATTGAAGAGATGAACGAAGTTGGAGTAAGAATAGCTATCAGACATAAAAAAGCAGAGACCGGAAAAATGATGATCCAATCGATTGTTAGTCTTGGATTAAATGGACCTCCAGGTATTGCTGCCAGTATGAATTGGGGCAAATCAGGAAGTATCAGATTAGGATTGTTTCCAACTTTGGTTCCTAGAGAACTTGTAAAAGAGAAAATTAGCATCATTGAATAAACAAAATCTAATGTTTAGCATTATGTTGATTAAAGTTAAGTCTAACAGAAACTAATATAAAATGAAATTTACCTGGAGAAGTCCATCAAATCTTGCAATTGTTAAATATTGGGGAAAATACGGGCGACAATTGCCTAAAAATGCCTCTATCAGTTTAACGCTGGATAATGCTTTTAGCGAAACTTCTTTAAGTTTTGAAAATAAAAATGACCATTCAGCAATAAGTCTGGATTTCCTTTTTGAAAACAAGGCTAATCAAGCTTTTTCTAATAGAATTTTGAAATTTTTAAATTCAATAGTGGATGAAATGCCTTTTTTGAAGGAATATCATTTGACGATAAGTTCTTATAATTCTTTTCCTCATTCAGCAGGAATTGCTTCGTCAGCTTCCAGTATGAGCGCTTTGGCACTTTGTTTGTGTCAGATGGAAAGAGTACTCAAAAACGATTTTCAAAAAGATGAAGCCTTTTTTCAAAGGGCCTCTTATTTTTCAAGACTAGCATCCGGTTCTGCTTGTCGTTCAATCTATCCCTATGCTGCGTCATGGGGAGAGACAAGTCACATTAAAAATAGTTCCAACGAATACGCCAGTCCTTGCGAAGATTATCTGCATGATGTTTTTAAAAGTTTTCACGACGATATTTTAATCATCAGTCATAATGAAAAATCAGTTTCTTCATCTGCTGGTCATGAATTGATGGAGGGAAATCCCTTTGCTCCTTTGAGATACGAACTG
>JBILRD010000409.1:0-2644 GCA_044372845.1 Saprospira sp.
TGATGCTGCATTGTTGTTTAAAACTGCAGCTGATGCCGTTTTACAGGCGTCAAAAAGCAAGGGAGTTGCCAAAGAACCAATGGCCAGGATGCCGGTATTTTTTAAAAATTCTCTCTTTTTCATAAGGATCAAGTCATTTCTAAATGGGAAGAAACTGTTGAAGCGAAGATAAGCTTAAACTGTCAGATATGAAAGCACTTAAGAAATGATATTGTTCATGAATAGCTGAAAAAACCTTTGATAAAAATCTAGTTTTCCAGATAGGGCAGTTTACGGGCTTTGGTGACAGCTTCGTAATATTTTTTGCTGATAATAGGTTTTATCTCCTTGTCAAGGTAAACCTTATCCTCGTAATATTTCATTTCAAGAATGGCAACTACCTTCACCTGAGCATCCAGAGCCATTAAAAAATTATCATTGGAAAGCACGATATGGTACATGCCCTGGCTGATACTGTTGTCTGAGAATTTTCGGTAACCCGCTACTCCTTTTCCTTTGTCCAGGACCTTGTATTTTTTGCCTTCCATGAATAAATTTTTATTCTCCTGGTCAGTTAGGGCATAGAATACATCTTGTCCGGCCTTTGGCAAAACGAGCTCTGTCAGTTCTCCGGCAGCCAGGGCTCCAAGTGGTGTAAGGTAGTATCCTGCGACTCCTTTGACCAGTGTTTTGATGATTTTGGTATTTCTGAGCCAGGCCTCGTTAGCTTCTTCACCCACCCCGACCCAATAAGCCCAGGCTAAAACTTTTTTGCTTTGGTAATCGGTTGTTTCGTTTTTGGGCAAGGTGAAAAATACCGAGGTTTTATTTCCTTTTAAATGGATTGAAGAGGGCACCCTTTGAGGTTTGTCGAGAAGGAGCTCCTCCTTGATTTCAGTTTTTACCAGTTCTCTTTTTATCGTTTTCTGAATAATGGTATCGTAACCTATGAGCATTTCTTCTGCCGGTTTTTGGGAAATTGTATCATAAACAGTTTTCCAAAGCACTTTGGTGTTGAAATTCTGAGTTTCGGTAGAAGAAGGAATCCTTTGAATTTTAAACTTGCAGATACGATTGCCAATAGCGGCATTTTTTATTCTGAAAATATAAATTCCATCCTGGTTGGCGATGATGGTTTTATTCACCGAACCTTTTTTGAATTCCAAAAACCTGGAGCTGGAGGGGTATTCAATGATTTCGATCTCTTTTAATTCGCGATTTTCCTTTTCGTCGAGTTGAAAGATAATCTTATCTCCGGCTGCAAATCCGAAGTAGATCAACTCCTCCTGATAGGGGCCCATTTTCAAGGTTTGCTCACTGACATCAATACTTTGCTGAGCAAAAAGATAATTAGCAAAAAATAAAAAGCTACAAAGTATAATCGAATGGATTTTCATTGTTAATAGGTTCAAATGGTTTGATCAGCAATTAAAACGAATGATTTTATGCAATATTACAATTTAATAAAAGAAATATAAAATATCTCAGTTGCGCGCAAAAAAAAACGGTTTTTGTAATTACAAAAACCGTTTAAAAAATGATAAATAACCTTATTTCTCAGCCTTAAAGCTCTTCTTCAATGCCTGTTCTTTTACCGTATTCAACATCACCTCGTCCAGGGTATTTTTTGGAGCTAAGCTGTTCTTTTTGTTCTCATCAACAATGAATTGCTCTCTTTTTTGATTGGTTTCGAGGATCTGCTTTTGGATGGCTTCTCTCTCCTTAGATTTTTTATCGATAAAGCTGACCTTCTCTTCTTCGGTCATACCCTGCATCTCGCTAGGCAATTCCTCTTTTTTCAGGTTTTTGATGGCTGGAGCGTTATCTTTAAAGGCATCCACAGCATCCCAATCATCATTTTGGTAGGCGGCACTTGATTTTGAAACGACTCTTTCTGCTACATTGGCCTGACTGTAGGTTGCTGCATTGGCATCCTGAACGGCCTGTCTTTCTTTTTTCTCCTTGCCTTTTTTTCCATAAGCGATGTAGGTGCTGTTCAGTTTTTCATTCAATTTTACAATCTCCTGGTCAAAAGGGGTGGATACATGAACGATAGACTCGTTTTGATTGATACACATATACTTGCCATCAGCTCTGTCTGATCCATCTTTCCAAAAGCTTCTGATACCTTCATCACATACTCCGCAGAAGATAGTATTGACAATAATACCATTACTGATAGCCTCTTTACAGGTTTCTTTGTAATCTTTGCTTCCCTGATTAAAAGGTTCATTTCCGGCAATAATGATAATTTTAAGGTCATCGTTGCTTTTGCTCCATTTCAAATCATTGACAGCATTTTTAATTGCCCATCCACAATATTCACTGCCACCATTGGTTCTCAATTTGAATAATTGTTCAGAAACTAAATCCAGATCGGTAGTCAGTGGAACCAATTGTTTGATATGTCCGACTTCTGCGCTGTAATCATCTTTTCCGTATTCGTAAAGGGCAATTTCGATATTCGGACTTTTTCCGTCTTTTTTGGTACTGGCTAATTCGTTGACCATTTTCCAGAGTTGAGATTTTGCCTGCTCGATCAATCCATCCATACTACCGCTGGTGTCCAGAAGGAGCGCAACCTGAATTTTATGGGTTTTGTCATCTTTTTTTGGAGCATTGACTGGAGCCGGAACAAAGGCAAAGCTGATCCAAATGGCGAAAA
>JBILRD010000357.1:0-3129 GCA_044372845.1 Saprospira sp.
GGAATATAGACATCTTCCAGATAAACCTGTTTAATTCTTATACTATACAAAGAGTCATTGATTTGCTCTGTTCTTGATATATATCTTTTTACGATAAGGCTATCATTCTTGTCAGTTTGAGTTTTTATTTGGCCAGCTAAATTGAATGAAAAAAATAAAATACTCAGAAAAAAAAGGTGCTTACACATAACGATTAGTTTTAATATAATTCAAAACGCCAAAATTTATACCATATTATAATTTTACTAATATTTTTAACTGCTGATTAGTATTCTCAACATATTTAAAGCAATAGAGGTGGTCATTTCAATATTTCTCCACCTGTCATTGCCAAGCTGTAATTTTTTTGTTTCAATTGAATTAGGTGTAGCGATAGCTATCCAAATAGTTCCAACAGGTTTTGCATCAGTACCCCCGTGCGGACCAGCAATACCTGATGTTGCTATAGCATAATCAACATGGAGAAGTTTTTTTAGTCCTGAAGCCATTTCTTTAACAGTTTCCTCACTGACAGCGCCATGATTTTCCAGTGTATTTTTGCTTACATTTAAAATATTTGTTTTGATTTCATTACTGTAAGAGACAACAGAACCCTTGTAAAATTTACTTGAACCAGGAATGGATGTGATTTTATGCGCTATATTTCCACCTGTACAACTTTCGGCTGTGCCTAAGCTAATTTCATCTGATATGAATTTTTGAGCTAATATTTCCTCAATTTTTTGATCTTCTTCGCCAACGACAATTGAGCCAAGAATATGATTAAGTTTATTTAATTGGGTATCAATTTCCTGCTTTAATTTTGATTTATCATTTTCAAATCCTGAGAGCCTTAATCTTATATATCCTGTACTTGTATTCGGCAGGTAAGCCAGCTTTATATGATTTGGTAAATTGTTTTCAAATTCATCCAAAATTTCAGATAAATCAGTTTCACCTATTCCAAAGCATGAGATAGTACGATGTTCAATGGATACTAATTTTTTATGCTCTTTTAGTTTTGGGATGACTTCATGTTGCATCAAATAGATCATTTCTTTGGGAACACCAGGCATAGAAACTATAATTGAATTATTGTAATCGAACCACATGCCTGAGGCGGTCCCCGTTTTATTGATCAATATATCTGCGCCTTTAGGCATATATGCCTGAATTTTATATCTGTCATCTGGATATTTGCCAAATTTTTGAAAAACTGATACGATGTTATTAAAACTTGGCTCATGGTATTCTAATTCCAAATTAAAATAGTCAGCTAGTGTTTTTTTAGTAATATCATCTTTTGTTGGGCCTAGACCTCCTGTAATAAGAATCAATTCAAAGTTTCCAATGCTATCTTTTAAAGCTGATTCAATTGACTCTTTTTCATCAGAAATGGTAAGCATTTTAGTTGCCCTTATTCCTAATAAATTGAGTTCTTTTGCCAGCCAAACAGTGTTAGTATTTGTGATCTGTCCAATTAAAATTTCATCTCCGATACTAATCAAACAAGCTTTCATAATTATAAAATTTACGGTCAAACAAAGATAATCTATATAAGTTTTGATAAGGAAAAATACTTTCCTTAATTATAAAGAACCTTAAAAAAAAGTAAAATAATTAATATCGAAATTGCCATATAATTATTGAATTAATATTGAAATCTCTATTTGAATATTAGCAGACTTAAAATATAATTTTGTCGAAAGGTGAAATTAATATTTTCTTAACTTTTTCAGTTTTTTTAGGCAATTAAAATCATTTCTCAATAATTGTATTTATAGGATTTTGATCATTATATTTGTGAAATCAGTCTGATTGAAATCATTTTTTATTTTACTTCAATCATTCTTTTTATAAATCTCATCAAAGAAGGTCCTTACTTTAATTTTAGATGTATAGCAAGCAGTTTAAATTTAACAAAGAAACACTTCAATACGAGGAAGTCAGACTTAACTTGACTTCTAGAATATTGCTGTTTTTTTCAATTGCTCTTGCTTTGGGTTTTTATGTATGGGGTTCTTGGACACTCATGTCACCTGTTCCACTCAAGCAATATCTATTGGAGAGAACAGTTTTAAAATCTAAGATTCAAACGACAAACAATAAACTAGATCGACTTTCCGGTGAGCTTGCTATGCTCAAGGAGAAAGATGACAATCTTTACAGATCTACTTTGGAACTGAATAGAATTGACAATAATTTATGGATTGGCGGCTACGGTGGAAGTGTCAAAAATCCCGACCTGGAAAGACTGCAGGATGGAGATAAACTAATTAGTCTGGCAGACAAAATGAGTAGGGTGAAACATCAGTTGTCTGTCGTAGCTGAGTCTCAAGAAGTTCTTGTCAATAAGGCTGGTGGGGATGAAAAAAGACAAAGAGCCTTACCTGCAATCCGACCAATAATTACCATGACTAAGGCATTAAATTTAATGTCTGGTTTTGGAATGAGAATTGATCCTGTTAATAAAACTACCTGGCAAATGCATCCTGGTCTGGATATTGGAGCTCCTATGGGTACGCCAATTTTTGCTACAGGAGATGGAATGATTGTTCGCGTGGAGTACAAAACTTATGGATATGGATTAAATGTTGTCATAGATCATGGTTATGGTTATAAAACGCTCTATGCACATATGTCAAAAATCGATTCCAAGGTCGGTCAGAAAATCAAAAGGGGACAAATTATTGGCTATGTAGGGAGTACGGGTTATTCTACTTGCCCACATGTTCATTATGAGGTATTTGTAAATGATATTCGTGTTAATCCAATGCCATATATCTCCAGAATGTCTAACGATGAATTGAAAGAAATTGCAAAGTCTGTTAATCCGGATGTCAGTTTTGGTCCAAATAACAGAAATCAAAGGAGAAGGCCTTAAATAATTCCTTTCACAAGGTGAACTAACACAAAATAATATTTTATATTTGTCAGCGAAATGGAGTAACCATTTCGTTTTTTATTTTGCATCAAGTGGAAAACTCAAAACCCCAAATTAGCCTTAGTGGAGCAATTGCTGTGATTGCAGCCTGTATGATAGGTACAGGTGTTTTTACTTCCTTGGGATATCAAGTAATCGGAATAAAATCAGTATTTGCTATTGTTGTGCTATGGGCAACTGGTGGATTGGCTGCCTTGTGTGGAGCT
>JBILRD010000358.1:0-3125 GCA_044372845.1 Saprospira sp.
TCTTTCAATACTTTTTCCATGTTGGCTTCGGCACTTTTTTCTTTGCCTGCATAGCGAGCAGAATATACTCCCGGAGCACCGTTTAGCGCCTCTACTTCAAGGCCTGTATCCTCTGAAAAGCAGTCCTGTTTGTATTTTTCATAGACATATCTTGCTTTTTGCAAGGCATTTCCAACGATAGTATCGCTGGTTTCCGGAACTTCTTCTAAACAGCCAATATCTTCGAGACTTAGAAATTGATAGTTGTTTCCCAATTTGCTTTGGATTTCTTTTATTTTATTTGGGTTGGCAGTTGCCATGACTATTTTTCTCATAAGACGTTTTAAAAAATTGAGTTAAAGTGCGTGAATAGCATATTTGACTATACCCCAAATGCTAAAATCGTTGTACTGACTAACTTCTATGGGTTTGTAATTTGGATTTTCTGGAAAAAGATAATGCTTGCTTCCTTTGCAAATATAACGTTTTACGGTAAATTCACCTTCGAAAACTGCGATAACAATATCTCCGGAATAGGCCTGCAAAGATTTATCAACTACCAGTATATCTCCATGATGTATCCCGGCTCCTGTCATCGAGTCTCCGTTGACGCGCACAAAAAAAGTCGAAGCGGGATGTTTGACCAGATATTCGTGTATATTAAGAGACTTATCCATGTAATCGTCAGCAGGAGAGGGGAATCCAGCAGAGACGGATTGGAAATAGAGAACGACAGAATTGCTATTCATAAAACAAAAACGTTTATTTATTTGTCAAAAATAAAACAAAAACGTTTAAAATTATTTTTTGAAGGTTTAAAATATTCTTAAAGTTTCTATCGGAATTCTTAATGATTGCTTTAATTCGAAATAAATAAAAACTTAAAAGGTTGATACTGATTAAAAAATATCAAATAGTCTTGTTTGTCATCTGTTTTTTTTATTGTCAGTCATGTCAGGATAATAAAAGAGAATCAGAGATTAGTTTCTACCACTGGAAATCTTCAATAAATTTAAAGCAATCGGAGATGGATTATCTGGATAGTTTGAAGGTCAAAAAGCTCTATGTAAGATTTTTTGATGTACACTGGGACAGAGCCTCAAAGGAAGTGATACCAATTTCTGTACTTCAATGGAATCATTTTGATCCGGGTCATCAGCTTGAAATTGTACCGGTGGTATTTATCAGCAATATATCTCTGGAAAAGAAAGATTATGATAAAGGGGTTAATCTATTGGCTAAAAATATTGCAAAAAAACTGAAGCAGATGCTCTCGGAATTAGACAGCGTAAGATTCCTGGTCAATGAAATTCAGTTGGATTGCGACTGGAGTATGAGCACCCAATCAAAATATTTTCGACTTATAGAGTTGATAAAAAAAGAAATGAAGGATATTAAAACCTTCTCAGCGACAATCAGACTACATCAGGTAAAATATTTTACAACAACAGGAGTTCCTCCAGTGGATAAAGGGGTCTTGATGTTTTACAATATGGGAGAGCTAACAAAATACAGCGAAAAAAACTCTATTTTAAATATCAACACAGCGAAAAAATATCTTGAAAATTTCGAATTATATCCGCTAAAATTGGATCTGGCACTACCGCTGTTTTCATGGGGTGTACAGTTTAGGGAAAATAAAATTATTCAGATAATCAACGATCTGTCAGCCTCTGATTTGGGAAACAAGGAAAAATTTAAGAACTTGGGGAATGGTAGATTTGAGGTTTTAAAAAGTGATTATTTAAAAGGAATATATCTATATAAAAATGATATCATCAAGTTAGAAGCCGTTGAGGTCGACGACTTGAAAACATCGATTAAAATGGTAGATCAGGTATTTAAAAAGAAAGATTATAATATTATTTACTACCATTTGAATGAGAGTATCAGCCATAAATTCAAGCCAAATCTTGTAAGAGAGATCAGTGAACATTAACTAATTCCAGCTTATATGAAAAAGATTTTTTTGATACTGACAGCAAGTTTGCTAAGTGCAAACATGTCATTTACCTGCTATTTTGACGACAGTGAAATTGGCTATGATTTTTTTAAACAGGAATTTGTAAAAGATCCAACCTATATTTTATTCGTGCATTATCAAGCTGGTCTTTCTTTGGGTTATTCTGAAGAAGCGCAGGCTCCAAAGGATATGAACATAGAATCCTGGAAGCAATATCTTAAAGCCGAGATAAAACAGGAGGACATTGCAGAGTTGGTTTACAAAATGGGAGCGCAAGAATTAAGCGATTTAATCCTTAACAAAAAAGCACTTCAAAAATATGCGGATGAAGGCAACCAACTGGCAGCACATTGGACGAACAATACAGTTGTTAAAAATCTGATGGGGAACTACTTGGTTTTTGCAAAAAAATGTGAAAAAATTGCCATGGAAGCTGCTGACTATTATTGGGATGAGGTAGAAAGAGATCAAAAGGAAATTCAAAAATTAGTAGAGGAAGGTCTTTCGAAAGCAAAAAAACAAAAGGATGATTTCATCAAAAGAAGGTATCTTTTTCAGGCAATCAGAATGGCATTCTATAGTAATGATTTCAATCTGACTATCAAACTGTTCAATGAACATTTTTCAAGTTCTAAACAAGAGGATTACATTTATTTCAGGGCACTGGAATTAAAAGCCGGCGCCTTGTACAAAATGGGTAATTCCGAGGCATCTTATTTATTTTCAAAGGTATTTTTGAATTGTCCGGACAGAAGATTTGAATGTCTGAACAGTTTTAGCTTTGGCAATGCTGAAGATTGGAATAGAAGTATTTCTTTGTGTAAAAATAATGAGGAAAAAGCAGTTTTTCATGCCATGAGAGGATTGCAACCTACGTCAAATATCATAGAAGAGTTAGAAAATATTGCCTCTCTTGCACCTAATTCACCCATGCTTGAAGTGTTGATGGCCAGACAAATCAGCAAATTGCAGCAAATAGCTTTTCCATCTTACCAAAGTCAACCCAATATCTTTCCGATTTCATTGGAAAATAACAATAGCTTAAAAAGGCTTAGAGAAATTACCCAAAGTTTAAGGAACAACCCTCAAGTCGATAACAAAGACTACTGGATTTTGGCAGCAGCTTATGTCGAATTGATGGATAAAAAGAGCAATGAAGCCATCTCGCTAATCAGTAAAATTC
>JBILRD010000359.1:0-3115 GCA_044372845.1 Saprospira sp.
AGAAGCGAAAAAAGCTGGTGGAAGAATTGTTATAGAGGGCGGTGTAATGTCTGGCGATGGCTTTGAAAGCGGCTGTTACGTAAAACCTTGTGTGATTGAAGTAGACGCTCAATATGACATTGTAAAGCACGAGACTTTTGCACCAATTCTTTATCTGATGAAATACCAAGATCTAGAAGAGGCTATTGAAATGCAAAATGATGTACCTCAAGGTCTTTCATCTGCCATTATGACGGATTCTGTTCGTGAATCAGAGTTATTCCTATCCTGTGCAGGTTCTGACTGCGGTATCGCCAATGTAAATATCGGTACTTCCGGTGCAGAAATTGGTGGTGCTTTTGGCGGAGAAAAAGAAACCGGAGGAGGGCGTGAATCTGGCTCTGATTCCTGGAAAGCTTATATGCGTCGTCAAACCAATACGATTAACTACGGAACGAAGGTTCCTTTGGCTCAGGGCATTAAGTTTGATTTATAGGATTTATTTTTCGAATTTGAACTTACACTTTTATGAAAATTCACAATTTCTCAGCAGGACCGGGTATTTTACCAAATTCCGTTTTGGAAGAATCTGCGCAGGCTGTTTTAGATTTCAATCACAGAGGGTTGTCAATTCTGGAAGTATCACACAGAGGAAAAGACATCATTGCTGTAGTGGATGAAGCAGAAGCATTGGTTAAAGAATTTTTTGGAATTGGTGATGAATATGCGGTTATTTTTGTCAGCGGTGGAGCAAGTACACAATTTTTAACAGTTCCCATGAATCTGTTGAATGATGATGAATCAGCGGCTTACATGAACACGGGCGTATGGGCTGACAAGGCTATTGAACAGGCAGTTCATTTTGGAAATGTCGATGTAGTTTCCTCTTCTAAAGCGGAAAATTTTACTTTTATTCCTAAAGATTATCAAATCAAAAAAGGAACAAAATATTTGCATTATACCACCAATAATACCGTTTACGGAACACAGTTTCACCATATTCCGGAAGTGCCTGAAGGAACCTGGAGAGTAGCTGATATGTCATCAGATATCTTCAGCAGACCGATAGACGGCAATCAGTTTGATCTGATTTATGCCGGAGCACAAAAAAATATGGGTCCAGCCGGTGTTACAATGGTGGTTGTCAAAAAATCAATTTTGGGAACCGTCAAAAGATATATTCCCGCGATGCTGGATTACCGAGTTCATGTAAAGAACGAATCGATGTACAACACGCCTCCTGTTTTTCCAATCTATGTTTCTATGCTGACTTTACGCTGGATAAAATCGATGGGCGGATTGAAAGCGATGGAAAGAAGAAACAAGGAAAAAGCAGACTTGCTTTATGCAGAAATTGATCGCAATCCCCATTTTAAAGGAACTACAGCTGTTGAAGACCGATCCTGGATGAATGCTACTTTTCTGGCAGACAGTCCTGAAAATGAAGCTGCCTTCCTTGCCTACTGCAAAGCCAATGGCGTGGATGGGATTGCAGGACACCGCTCTGTAGGTGGATTTCGTGCTTCTATGTACAATGCACTTGGGATTGAAAGTGTGCAATACCTAGTCGAGTTGATGCAAAATTTTAAACCATAACAACTGTATTAGTTTTTAAATAAAAAAGAGGAAGCCGAGTTTATTCGACTTCCTCTTTTGGTTTAATGGATAAACCTTTTTTTACATATTTCTTCTGTACTGTCCTCCGACTTCATACAAAGCATTGGTGATTTTTCCAAGAGAACAGAATTTTACGGCTTCCATTAAAGCTTCGAAAAGATTTTGATTTTTGATGGCAGCAAGTTGCAATGCTCGCAAAGCTTTGCTTGATTGATCAGCCGCAACTGTATTCAAAGCTGTCAAAGTATTTATTTGTGCTTCTTTTTCTTCAGTGGTTGCACGAATGACTTCCGCTGGAATAATGGTTGGTGAACCTTCTTTTGAAAGGAACATATTGACACCAACGATTGGAAATTCTCCGGTATGTTTTTGCATTTCGTAAAACAAACTCTCTTCCTGAATTTTTCCCCTTTGATACATCGTTTCCATCGCTCCCAAAACACCGCCACGCTCGGTGATTCGGTCAAATTCCAACATTACGGCTTCTTCTACCAGATCCGTCAACTCTTCAATAATGAACGAACCCTGTAACGGATTTTCATTTTTAGCCAGTCCCAATTCGTGGTTGATAATCAACTGAATGGCCATAGCGCGACGAACAGACTCTTCCGTTGGGGTGGTGATGGCTTCATCATAAGCATTGGTATGCAGCGAATTACAATTGTCATAAATGGCATACAAGGCCTGTAAAGTAGTTCTGATATCATTGAAAGCGATTTCCTGCGCATGCAATGAACGACCCGAAGTTTGAATATGGTATTTTAACATCTGAGAACGCTCGTTGGCATTATATTTTTCGCGCATGGCCTTGGCCCATATTTTTCGGGCAACACGACCAATCACTGCATATTCCGGATCAATTCCATTGGAAAAGAAGAAAGAAAGATTCGGTGCAAAATCGTCAATACTCATTCCTCTTGACAGATAATATTCAACGAAAGTGAACCCATTTGCCAAAGTAAAAGCCAGCTGAGAAATAGGATTGGCACCAGCTTCAGCGATATGATATCCAGAAATAGAAACCGAATAAAAATTGCGAACCTTTTGGTCGATGAAGTACTGTTGTACATCACCCATTACTCTCAAAGAAAATTCTGTAGAGAAAATACAAGTGTTCTGCGCCTGATCTTCCTTTAAAATATCTGCCTGAACAGTTCCACGAACAGAAGCTAATGCCTTGGCTTTCAATGTAGCATAAACATCTGCTGCTAATACTTCATCACCGGTTAGACCTAAAAGCATTAAACCTAGACCGTTATTACCTTCAGGTAAATCTCCTTCATAAACTGGTCGAGTTAATCCTTTATCGTCGTATTTTTCTTTTAGTTTGGCTTCCACCAGATGTTCCAAACCGTTTTCTTTGATATATTTTTCACATTGCTGGTCTGTTGCGGCATTCATAAAAAAAGCAGCGATTGTTGCCGCCGGTCCATTGATAGTCATGGAGACGGAGGTTTTTGGATCACAAAGATCAAATCCGGAATATAATTTTTTGGCATCATCCAAGCAACAAACACTC
>JBILRD010000360.1:0-3093 GCA_044372845.1 Saprospira sp.
AGAAATTCTGCTACAACAACAACATTAAGCAGTACTGACCAACCGGCTCATGGTAACTTTATTTTGGCTCCTTTAACTCCTAATGATTGGCGAAGCCCTCAAAATTCAAACTTATGGCAAGGTACTAACGGATTAAATAATCCATGTCCAAATCAATTTAGGCTACCTACAGCTTCAGAATTAGATTCAGAGAGATTAAGTTGGGGGACTTTGAATGGAACTGGAGCTTTTAATTCTCCACTTAAAATTACTTTAGCTGGGTTTAGATATAATAGAAATGGGGGGCCTATTTTTGATGCTGGTGTATACCTATACTATTGGTCAAGTGCAATATCTGGTAATTTGTCTCGAAGTCTGACTTTTAATGCTAGTAACAATGGTACAGCTTTGATAGATTCTGATGATCGAGCTAATGGGAGATCTGTTCGTTGCATTAAAATTAACTAATAATCTTAAAACAAATATTTATGGCTTCACACACAATAATTGTCGGTACTTCGAAAAGTAAATCAGAAAGTGGATATTATATTCATGCGAAGAGTAAATTTTGGGGAACTATTCACAAGGCAGGGCTTACATCTGAAATTTTTAAACCAAGCGAATACGAGAAATTTTCTAGAGAATATGAAATTTCATTTGATGAGATTTACAACGAGGAAATAGTTTCACGAGATGTGAAGCTTAAAGAGAATTTAAATTGCATCAAAGATGGTCTAAATTCTCTAATAGATAGAATTGAAGCCCAGCCCTCAGTAACAAATATTGCATTTAATGGCAAAACTGCAGCTGGATGGTTCCTCGAGTATTTAGAAACAAATGATATCTCTAAACGACCCTCACATTACTTAAATAAAAAGTTTGGTAAAGATTTTTATGGTGAATTACCATTTAAATTCAAAGACAAACGTATATACATTCTGCCGAATACATCTGGGGTTGCATTTAAAACTTGGGTTGAAAAACCTTGGATAGATTTTTGGAAACTTTTCGTCAAATAATCAATAATTAATTTATCAAACAATAATAATTTCTTTTAAAGAAATTCGTTACTAATAAACATATATAATATTATTTAAAAAGTTTTTCGTTATGATGTTTTTGAAATATAGGGATCTAGAAATTTTCATCTTATTACTTATCTCATTCTCTATAAAATCTCAAAACATCAGCGGCAATCTATCCTTACTCGCCAATCATAGCATCAAACTGGAGGGATTTAAAGGCTTAAAAACCTATCCTATATCAAATTGTACAATTGATGAGAAAGGCAATTTTAAACTGAGTTATACTAAGGCAGATCTTGGCGTTGGATATTTGTTGTCTGCCGACAACAAGCCCTATTTTGTGATTTTGAGCGGAGAAGATATCCATATCGAAGGAGCTGCACTAAGCCAAATAGAAAATTTAAAGATAACTCAGGGAAAAGAAAATCAGGCATTTGTCCGCTATGCAACGGAGCATCCTCGCAGGGAACAAGCTTTGAGTGCCTGGAAATATCTGGAAAAAATATATCTGTTGGATTCTTTGTTTGCCCTGCAGCAAGTTCCAAAATCTGCCATAGAAAAAGAGATGCAACGCATCAAAAAGGAGGATGAGGAATTTATCCAACAACTGGATCCAAAATCCTATGTTCGCTGGTATTTGCCCACCCGCAGGCTGGTTAGCGATGTGTCTACAATTGCACAGTATAGAACAGAGGAAGTTCCTGCTACCATTGCTGCATTCAGAAATATGGATTATACCGATGAGCGCCTATACCGCAGCGGATTGTTCAGAGATGCCATTGAAAGTCATTTCTGGCTTTTAGAAAATTGTGGAAAACCCTTAGACTCGGTTTTTTTTGAAATGAAAAATTCCATCGATGCCATACTGCCAAAACTCATGAAAGAGGAGAAAAAGATGAACGAAGTGACCGACTATCTTTTTGACCTGCTCGAAAGGCATAGCCTTTTCAAGGCTTCGGAATATCTGGCATTGAAAGTCCTGAATGAAAGCAGTTGTACCATCGATAATAACCTCGCCAAACAACTCGAGACCTACCGGGCCATGAAAAAAGGCAATATTGCTCCCGATATATTATTGAATGCTGAAATTTATAGCTCCAAAATTTCTAAAGAAAATCTTCCAAAGAAATTATCAGAGATAAAATCGGAATATACCCTTGTGGTTTTTGGCGCTGCCTGGTGCCAGAAATGTACCGAAGAATTACCAAAAATTGCCGGTCTTTACGGAAAATGGAGGGAAAAAGGGGTGGAGGTTTTGTTTATATCATTGGATGAAAAAAAAGAAGAATTCTTAAAATTCAGCAAGGATTTTCCCTTTGTTTCCTATTGTGATTTCAAGAAATGGGATAGCCCTGTAGCCAATCAATACTATGTTTTTGGCACCCCCACCATGTTTTTATTGGATAAAAAAAGAGAAATTATCTTAAGACCAATTTCCGTGCAGCAAATGGATGCCTGGGTGGATTGGTATTTGAATCCTGATAAAAAATAAGCTTTATTTACTTTTTAATTATTATTTAATGGTTTTAACCGTTGATTTGCCTGTACCATGACGAGGTCTGGGTTCCGATGGTTTTCGGTATATCCCAGATTGATACAAATCTTTTTACCACAGAATGCACAGAGATTTTCACAGAGGGCCACAAAGGAATTATTCTCTGTGTAACTCTGTGTCTACTTTGAGAATCTCTGTGGTAAATAATATCTCTAAGGGTGCGAAGTGGGTGATTCAAAGATTACCAAATCGAGATCAGAGGTATATCCCTGAAATGTTAAAATTTGTCTTACCTCAATTCAATCTTCCACCCAATCAATTTTAATAAAATATAAATAGTCTAAAAATATTTAATACATGCAAATTCATATATTTGTAGAATATATTTTTTGTGCATAAGTTTAACATTTTCTACCCCTCTATGAAATACTTTACACTCCTGTTTATTTTGTTTTCTTCCTTTTCAGCTTTCGCCCAATACAACTTTACATCCGGCTCCGGAGAACTCAAAGGTATAGGTGGATCAGCCTCACAAAGTATCGGACAGATAGCCTATACCACTTATCAATCTGACTCGGGAAGAGTCAACCAGGG